>JBDTZT010000415.1:0-4607 GCA_040005005.1 Actinomycetota bacterium | reverse complement strand
GTCGAGAACAAAACCATCAATTTTATAGAGTTTACCAGTCATCAAATGCAAATTGATTATAATAAATTTATAAGGAATAACCCAAAATTTTAACAAAAAAACATATTTTTTCACAAGATAAAGATAAGGTTTAGCTTTATCTTATGGTAAAATTCGTCAACAGTGGCATCTCAAAGCATACAAAACTCATATTCACTCAATCCTCTCGGAGCCGGCGATTTGATTGACCGCGCGATTCGGTTTTACCGCAAAAATTTCTGGACCTTTATATGGATTGCCGCGCCGCCGATTATCGCCGGAACTCTGATTTCCATCGGTTGGAGAATTCTCGGACGAAGTCTTTTTAATGTTGATCCGATTAATCATTCGACCGAGACGAACTTTTATTATGTTTTTCTCTGGTTGGGGAATTTCATTATCTGGATTGTCGAGACGGTGGCGACATTAACGGTGATGGGCGGTGCTTCGCGCAATTTTGTCCGTCATCTGCTTTTCGGCGAACCGATCACTTTTCGCGAAACTTATCGAAACGTCAAAGCGCGGGTTTTCGGCTTGATTACGGCTTCAACGATAATGACGATACTGCTCGGATTTATCGGTTATATAATTTTTCTGATCGGATTTTTCATCGGTTTTATTGCCGTTATGATAACTGCCGCCGCCTTTAGCTTTTCACCTTTTTTGATCGTTATAATTTCGATAATATTGGTTTTAGCGATTGCTTTCGGAACGGGCTGGCTGTTCTTTCTGATCGCGGGAAATTTTGCTTATATTCCGCAGGTGATGCTGGTCGAAGGACAAGGCGTTTTTGCGGCGGTGGGCAGAAGCGCGTCGCTTGCCAGAGGCAATGTCAAACGTCTCTACGCGTTGTTTATTTTCACGCTCTTGACGACTTATTCGGCACTGGCGTTGTTTTATGTTCCACTCGGTTGGTATGCTTGGTTCAAAGGCGTTCAGATTTTTACTTTCGCGGCGGACACCATTCCGGCTTGGTATGAAATTGCCAGTCAGTTTCTTTGGCAATCGAGTTTGATTTTGCTGATGCCCGTCTGGATGATTGGTTTGTGTCTGCTTTACATTGACGAGCGCGTGCGGCACGAAGGCTACGACATCGAGCTTTTGGCGGCGCGGCGGTTGGGCGAAATTCCCGCCGTTCCGCGTGAATTCGTCAATCCGTTGCAGCCGGCTTTGGCGCAGAGGTTTGTGGCGAATCAGATTCCGAATCAGCCGCCGCCAAAGAAAAAATCGCGATACTCGACACTCGGATTAGATTAAATTTTTAGACTCTTTATGATACCGCCGATAAAAACACGTAAAGAATCAAATATTTTTAGATTGACCAAAAAAATTTTGGTGGTCGGTGCGTTTTGTTTGCTGTTTTCGCCGGCGGGCGTTTTTGCCAAAAACCTTGCCGAATATCACAAGAGTTTAAATTCGGCGAAAGAATGGACGCAAAGATTGATTGATTATGTTCACGAGGTGGCAGAAAACGAAAATTTGGAAGACATCAAAAATGAGCGCGAGATTCTTGGCGGCATTCGCCAAAACTTGCCCATAACTGAAAAGGTCGAATGGGAAGGCACTTCAATTGAGACAAACAATCAATGGCTCGAAGCAAAACTCAAAGCGTTTGAAGACGAAAAAGATTGGCCCAAACGCCGCTTGATCTTGACCGCTATCAGTGAACGGCTTTCCGCGCTTGAAAAGAAAATCAGCCAACTCGAAAATCCGTCAGTTTCAGACCGTTCAAAAGATGAAGACAAGCGCAAACTCGCGGAAATTTTGCGGCGCGCCGAATATCAGAAACCGCCGGAACAAGAAGAAAGTTGGTTTCAAAAGATGGTGAAAAGAATTCGTGCGTGGTTTAGCGAAAAATTTCCGCGTCCGGACATTCCCGAAGGCGCGTCCGAAGGTTTGCAATCGGTTTCTTTCGGCATGCAAATGCTTTTATACGCCGCTCTATTTGGTTTTATCGCCTTTCTGATATATCGTTTCGCACCATTTTTTGCCCGGAAATTCCGCCGCCGCGAAAAGGAAGACAAAGGCGAAAGAGTTATTTTGGGCGAAAAGCTGGCGGCGAATGAAGACGCGCAGAGCCTTTTCAGCGAAGCCGAAGACCTGGCCCGCAACGGAAATCTGCGCGGCGCGATTCGCAAAGGTTACATCGCGCTTTTATGTGAACTGAGCGACCGCAAAATCATCGGGCTGGCGCAGCATAAAACCAACCGCGATTACCTGCGCGACGTTCGTAAAAAACGCGAACTTCACCAAAATATGAACGGCTTGACCACGAGTTTCGAGCGTCATTGGTATGGTTTCGACGACGCGGACGAAGCGGATTGGAACGAATTTAAACAGACTTATCAAAAAGCGATAAGCAATGAGAACTGATAATTACGAATTAGAAATTACGAATGACAGAAAGATTTTACAATTCGTAATTTGTAATTCGTAATTGAAAGCCATGCGTCAAAAAATCTTCATAATTTTAGGTTTAGCCGTCCTGATTATCGTTTTAGTCGGGCTGAACGCCGTTTCCTATACGCAGAAGGAAACGGAATTGGAAAGCGAAGCGCGTCCGAACCGTTCGACATATAATACGGGCGCGACCGGCACCCGCGCTTTTTTTGATTTGCTCACCGAAACGGGCCGAAAAACCGTGCGTTGGCAGGACCCGATTGCCGAACTTTTGACGAGCGGAAAAAACAAGCCTTCGACATTTGTGATTATCGGCGAAACGCGGGGCGAACTCACCGAAGAGGAAGCGACACAGCTTTTGCAATGGGTTGCGGGCGGCGGAAAACTCGTTATTATTAATCGCGAACCGCCGAAAAATCTCGTCAAAACAACCGCCAACTGGAATGTTTTTTTCAACACAAGTTTTCGCCGGCCGTCTTTCAATACTGATGCTTCCGACCAAAAACAGATGACTGCCGGAATTAAAGCCGCGATGCCGATTCAGCCGACCGTTTACACGAAAGGCGTCAACGGCGTGCAGACTTCCGCCTTTGCAACTTCGATAAATTTCGAGCATTTGACTGACGAAGAGATTCAAAACAAACCGAAAAACGGACTCGGCAAACCGACGACATTTTCAAAATCAACTCCGAAATACGAACCGCCGCCGAAATCTTTTCCGACACCGGCTGCAAACAGTAATTCAACGCCGAAGCCGAACGGACAAGGCGATGGCAGCGGAAGCGATTCGGGCGCAGGTGACGGAAGAAGTGAAATTAATAAAATCGTTAACGGCAATGTAAAAATTGATAAAGTCGTTGTCAAAAAAACGCCGGCGCCGATGACTGACGGAAAGTTTGAAACGGTTGCATTGTCTGCGCCGGTCGTTCATCTGACCACCGACACGCGGAATATTTTGGTCGATGTGCCTTACGGTTCGGGGCAAATCGTCTTTTTGAGCGATCCGTATATTGTCGCGAACGGCGGAATAAATTTGGTTGACAACGCACAACTTGCAATTAATGTTGTTGCTTCACGCGGAGAAACCATCGCGTTTGACGAATTTCATCAAGGCTACGGCTCAAATTCAAACCACCTTTTCCAGTTTTTTGCGGGAACGCCGGTGGTGCCGATTTTTCTTCAGGTCGCACTGCTCATCGGGCTGATTTTCTTTTCGCAGAGCCGCCGTTTTGCGCGTGCCATTCCCGAAATCGAACCGAATCGTCTTTCAAAACTCGAATACGTTTCGGCGATGGCTGAACTTCAACAACGCACGAAAGGCTATGATTTGGCGATTGAAAACATTTATACGGATTTTCGGCGCCGCGTTTCAAGATTAGTCGGCGTTGATGCGCTTAAGACGCGGCCGCCGGATTTAGCTCTCCTGATTGTCGAGCGTTTGCCGGACGAAAACGCCGGAGAACTCGAAGAATTGATGCAAAAATGCGAAGACGTGATGCACGGCGACAAAACAAACAAGAAGGAAGTTTTGCGCCTGACCACGCGCCTTCGCGAGATTGAAGCAAAACTCGGTTTGCAAAGACGAAAGAAAAGTAAAAAGTAAAAAGGCAAAAGGTAGAAGGTAAAAAGTAAAACTTTTTTCGGCGTTGCCTTTTTACCTTTTACCTTTTACCTTTTACCTAATGACGACAACGGCTTTAACTTTACTTATCTTACTGTTCTTTGTTACGAGCGCCATCGGCGTTGTGACGGGAAGCAATTCGCTGATTACCGTGCCCGTTATGTTTCAGTTCGGGATTGATGCGAAAATTGCGGTCGCGACGAATATGTTCGGGCTGACGTTTATGAATATCGGCGCGACGATTCCGTTTCTGCGGCAAGGCGCGATTGATACGAAAAAAATTACGCCGCTCGTCTTTATCACAATGATCGCGTCGGCCATTGGCGCGTGTCTGGTTTTGCTGATTACGCCGTCAAACATAAAGCTGCTCGTTTCGCTGGCGATGATTGCGGTCACGATTTTTACGCTCGTCAAACGCGATGCGGGAATTGCCGCAATCGCCGAAATTTCGCCGCGCACGCGGATTTTGACATATATTTTAACCTTCGTTCTCGGAATTTACGGCGGACTTTACAGCGGCGGTTATACGACGATGCTGACCGCACTTTACGTCACGTTTTTTGGAATG
>JBDTZT010000414.1:0-4615 GCA_040005005.1 Actinomycetota bacterium | reverse complement strand
AAGACCGAGAGATCGGTTTTGCCGTCGCCGTCAAAGTCCGCTCGCGATTTGACCGTTGAGACAAGCGAACAAGCGTAACTGCCGTTGACTGTGATCGTATCAACATACCAACCCGGATTCGGACCGGTTCCGGCGGTATTGTCATCCGCGCCGAATCGCCATTTAAGTTGGATGTTTTGACCTGCGGCAGAAGCGGGAAGTCTGACGGTTGACGTAATATAACCGTTGGAATTTCCGCTCCAGGCCGACCGACCGGCGAGTGGATTATTGACTCCGTTAGAACCTAATGTGTTGTTATAGCCGTTAGCGACAAAACTTCCACCGGCGGTGATGATGTCCTGGAATGCACCGCCGCCCACGCTGATTTCTAAAACACCGCCGTCCCAACCGCCTTCCGTGTCGAAGCGATTGCGGAAACTGACGGTTGCCGCTGATGCCGTAATCGGAATTAGCGGCGATGTCAAATCGCTTCCGCCGCCGATGGTTGTCGGGTTAGCGGCGAATGCCGAGTTTGCCGCCGTATCCGGATTAAGTGTTGAATTAACAAAGTTTATTCCGCTGTTTACCGAAACAGCCGTCCAACCTGCCGGAAACGCCGGAGCAGTGACGCTGTCGAAGTTTTCCGTAAAGGTTGTGATCGGAGCACCGATGATAATTGAACGGGTAAAGCTCGTCGCGCCGAGATTGCTGTTGACATTAAACGTCAAGGTCAGCGTGCTTCCGCACGTCGTTCCGGCCGGAACCGTGTAACTAACATTTTGACTGACCGTCGTGCCGCCGGCAATCGTGCCGTAATTTGCCGTTCCACCGCCGACGACCTGCAAAGTAACGCCGGTCGCATCATTTCCGGTGTTATTGGTGAGCGGGATCGTCAAAACAAGAGCTTCGCCCGGTTCGGGAAAACCGTCGTTGTCGCCGGTCGAATCACTGACCGTGAAAGTCGGCATTTGCTGTAAATTCGGCAAATCAAACGCATCCGTCACGACCGTATCATTGAGACCCGTTCCTTGATTATTAACGACCGCGCTGAAACCCATTCCGCGCGTGGCGAAACCTGCCCAAACATCGGCAACATCGGCGTTTGCTTGCGGAGCAACCGAGCTTGCCTGGGCCGCCGCAAGTATCGCATCGCGTTCCTGCACCATCGTCGGACCGAGCGGCGCGAGCTTCATGCCATCGGTCACGAGTTGCAGAGTTTTGCGGTTGCCGTCCGTCCAGCCGAGCCGCGTCACCAGTTTGCCGCGAACTTCCCAAAGCGTCGAACTCCAGATTTCGCCTAAGTTATGAACCTGGTCACAGTTTGCGCCGCCGACCGGACCGCGGGCAAAAGCGAAATTAGCGGTGGTCATTCGTGCGCCGCAATCGGCGTTGACATAGCTGAATGTGAAAGCATTATGCGGTTTATTGTTTGCTCCGCCCGTAAATGCCATGACGGCTTTCGGGTAGCGGCGGATGCCGTAATAGTAGTTGTTCGTAAATCCGGCGGTGATTAGATAAGTGTCGTAACCGCCGGCCGTATAAATTCCGTTGATCGGGTCGGTCGGCTCTGACAAAAGCGAATGCGCGTAGAAATCAGACCAGCCTTCGCCCATTCCGCGTGCCATATTGGTCGAAAGACCGCTGCCGTTGCCGTGCAGACGATTCGACAAACCGTGTGTGTGTTCGTGAATCACCACTTCCGCATCAATATTGCCGTCAATGTCCGGATTCGGACCGGTCCAGATATACATCTGCATCCGTCCGCGTCCGCCGTCCGCCGGAGTTGCAAAATTTGCGTTGTTGGTTCCCGAAGAATCTTGTCCTTCGCTACTGACGCGGTCTGCGCTAACGCCGCCGCGGCTAAAATTATTTTCCTGGAAGTTTCGCGCCGCTTCGGTAAATCCGAGCCGGTAAAGTTCGTCGTGATACCAGTTGCAGATGTAGAACAACTGTGTGACGGTGCCTTGCTGAAAATCGCTTCCGGGATAGGTTTGGGGCACCGGAAGCGGTGCGTCGCCTGTTAAAGTGTTCGGGTTAAACGGATTGTATGAGAAAGTGAAATTTCTGCCGGCATTGGTTGCTTCGCCGTTGGTGTCAACCCCGTTCACTCCGTCGCGGTCAATGCCGGCTTGAACCGCATTGCCATCAGTTTTTGTTCCGCCGTCGGTAATCCAGCCGTTGTTATTGAATGTATAAGGTGCTTCGTTGCCGATGCGAACAATCGAAGTTCGATTGATTGCCGCGCCTTGCTGACCATTCGGCGAAGCCGGGCCCGGGGTGAGCGGAAACGGGTTGTCAGCGACATTAATCATCGCATTCTGGTTGCTGTAAACGCTGTAAGTTGACGATTGCGTCTGGTCTTCCGTGATGTTTTTGCGCCAGAGCATCGTCCCTGAACCGGCATCAACGATCACGTAATAAGCATTGACCGGCTGCCAGATCAAAACTCTCCACGCCGGAACCGCGACGCCAGGCTCGGTCGGGAAATACATTTTTTCCGCGACGGTTGCCCAATCGCTGTTGCCGAAAACGGTTTTCAAATCCGTCGAAACCGCTTGATTGGCGGCCAAATCGCCTTTCAAATCCTGATTGATAAATCCGTAAGCCGCTTTGACCGCATCGGCGGGATTGCGAAAATCGCTTGAAAGCGATTCATAATCGAGTCCCGGCGCAAGATTGTTGATAACGCGAATCATCTCGCCTTGTCTGGTAAATCCGGCTTTGATTTCGCCGCGAAAAACGGGAATGTTGTTGATAAATTGTTCAAGATGCGCGTATGAAAGATTGCCGTCGGGATTCGTATAATCTGCCGTGACTTTCAAATTGGCGGCTTGCGCGTCAGAAACGCCGATCAGCGAATCGTTTACTTTGACGAAGCTGCGCAAGATTTCCGAATGTTTCGCAGTTGAGCCGCCCGTCAGAAAATTGCGTCCCATTTTGACATCGGGGGCGATGACTTCCGGTGTGCGAATATCGGTGTTGTATTCGACCTTCAAGGTCGGAATGCGCGCTTTTAAAGATTCTTCGCCCGTGACAAAACCGTTGCGGAGGTCGGCCACGGCGACCGCATCTTTATTCTGCGACCTGCGAAACTGCGCGATTTTTTCAAACGCCGATTTGTCAGCGCGAATATCGTAATTTTCTAAACCTTCTTCGTGGCTTTCGGTTCTTTGTAAAAGTCCTTTATTGACTTTCTTACCGCCCGCCTCCGAGCGAAATTGACGCGGCACGATCACAAGTGCCGCCATCAATCCCAAAATAACTGCACATAGCAGAAGCGGATTACGAACTCCTGCCGTTAAAATTTTTTTCATTGATAAGCCCTCCTCAAAGCTGAAAACGGAAACTGTATTTATTTATTACCTTAAAAATAAGAACGAGTGAATTATTGATGCTCTAAATTACCCGGCATAAGTCTCGGGTCAAACGGCTCTCAAAACAATAACAAAGAATTCCTTACTACGAATCCGCGAAAGAAAAATTATTATTTGCTGCGATTGATATAGAACAGAGCATTTATTAAAAAACGGGTTTTCGTTGATAAAATTGAATGAAACATAATGTTCGCAAGAAAACGCGTCCTGTGTCAACAGAAAAACGATAAATTACAGGAATAACAAAGCAAAGTTTCACCGCATTTGGAATGTCGGAGCAGCGGTTTATCCTACGCACTGCCTCTATCGAGGCACTATCTTCGTGCAACCATTCAAATTGAAATGATGTGCAAATACTCATGGCAAGGAGGCTTTCGCTGCCCCGACAAAATTTTTGCTTTTGAAACAAATCGAAAATCTAATCCGTAAAACCCCGCACTTGAAATTCTATATTTTCTACTTTCGGAGAGATAATCATGCGAAACATTAAAATTCTTTTTTGGCTGCTGATAATTGCGGCGGCAGTTCCGGCATTTGCCGCTAAATATAAAAACGGTGAAGAGCTAATTTCGGCGATGCACCGGAAATATGACGGCAAATGGTATAAAACCTTAACTTTTGTGCAGAAGAATTCGGCTTATAAGCCGGACGGAACAGTTGAAAACTCCAAGTGGTATGAAGCAATGAACGCGCCCGGGCATTTGCGCATCGATTTTGACCCGCTCGATAAAGGCGATGGCGCGATCTATGCCGACAATATGCAGTATAGTTTTAAGGACGGAAAGCTGGTCGATACTCGTCCGCTGGTTCATTCACTGCTCGTGCTCGGCTTTGACGTTTACGTTCAACCGGTTGAGAAAACCGTTAGTCAGTTAAAGGATCTAAAATTCGATCTGTCGGTTTTGCACGAGGATCAATGGGAGAACAAGGATGTTTACGTCGTCGGCGCCAAGGCGGGAGATTTAAAGTCGGCACAATTCTGGATCGATAAAAAGACCTTGTTATTCGTGCGGATGCTGCAGCCGGCCGGCAAAAATAAAGACCGTCTGCAGGAGATCCAGTTCAATAAATATCAGGCGGTCAAGGGTGGCGGCTGGGTTTCGGCGGAAGTCGTTTTTATGATCGACGGAAAAAAGAATTGGATGGAAGAATATACCGATATTCAAACGAACGTGACGCTCGACAAAAATCTCTTCGACACCGAGGCTTGGCTGACCGCCGACCGCAAATATTTTATCAAGAAATAATTACTGCAATAAATT
>JBDTZT010000413.1:0-4617 GCA_040005005.1 Actinomycetota bacterium | reverse complement strand
ATAATCTGTTTCATAGCATAAACCTCGAAAATTTCTCTCAAATATACTCCAAAACTTAAAAAACACCAAGATTTTTTGTGAAATTTCTTGTTTCACACTTGAAACGCTATGCAACTTGTGCTAGATTTGTTTCATCTTTGAAACAAAATGCCTTTGACGGTAGGCATTTAAGCTAAGGCAAATAAACAAAAACATTAAGAATTAAGCGAAAAGGAGAAAGCATTTTATGAAATCTGTAAATAGACCGAAAATCAATCCACTCAGCCGTGTTCCGCGCCAGCAACGTTTGGTGATGGCGGTTCGCGGCGGCGCGGGGGTCGGCAAAAGTCATTTTATCAGTTCGATGGCGGACGCGGGCTTAGGCAAACTTTGTATTTTCGACACAGAACGCAAAGCGCGTCTTTTGCGCGGTGTCGGTGTCGAGTTTGACGCGCTCGAAATCGAGCAGACCGACGAATTACCTGAATTTATCGAATGGGCAATCAACGGCGAAGGCACACAGCAGAATTATGGCTGTTTCGCGCTCGATTCGTGGGCGGCGTATTTCGGCGCGAAACATTCGGAAATGATCGAAGCCGTCCGCGAAAAAACCGGCGATCCGCTGGCGCAGCCGAGCGCGGAAGAGCTCGCGGCCGACCAGATGATTTTGCAGTCAGTTCTCAGAAAACTTTGCATCGAATCGGGAAAATGCGTCGTCATTGCCGACCAAATTCCGGCGAAAGGCAAAGAAGCGAAGGAAGATAACGAAATCGGACGCGTTTTGCCGATGACGGCTTCGGGTCTTGAATATTTCGTGGACGTGATGCTCGAAGTTTCGCTTCAGGAACGCGATGGCGAAATCACACGTGTTTTCCAAGTCGTCAAATCAAACAGCCCGGCGTTTGAAGTTGGTTTTGAAATGACCGGAAATATCGGTTTCAAAGATTTTCTCGAATATATGAAAGGCGAACAGGCCCTCGATCTCGCGTTTGATAAACCTGCAAAATCTGACATCCCCGAATTTATCGAGGACAAAACGCCGATTTCGATTGCGCCGCAAACAATGACGATCGAAGATTTGATCAAAAAAGCGGAAGCGAGCGGTTTTAAACAAGCCGATATTGTTACGGGCGCGAAAATTTATCATAATCAGTCGAACATTTTTCATCTGACGACGGAGCAAATCGCCGATCTGGACAGACGAATAACGGCGCGAATCGAAAAAACGAAAACGGTAGAAGATAAAACGTCGAAGAAAAAAGCGGCGTAAATTTAAGTTCCAAGCTCGAAGTTCCAAGTTCCAAGTCAAGATGATTCTTATAACTTGGAACTTGAAACTCGGAACCAAATTCGCTGAAGGCAAAAGGCGAAACAATAAAGGACAAGGGAAGTTCGGGAAAACTCTTTTGTCCTTTTTGTGTTTAAAATTATGAGAGTGAAACATTTATTTCCGATGCTTGAAACGGAAAATCTTGAACAAACCATCGAATTTTATACGTACTTTTTAGGCTTTGAATGTCGCGGGGTGTATCCGCCGGAAAATCCGTGTTGGGCGAGTCTTTGGAACGGCGATACGGAAATCGCTTTTGGTCTGCCGAACGCGTCCACGAATTTTGAAAAGTCTTTAATGACAGGTTCGATTTATCTGAATGTCGAAAATGTCGAAGAAATTTGGCAAAAGCTGAAAGATAAGGTCGAGATCGTTTATCCGCTTGAAAATTTCGATTACGGGATGCGCGAATTCGGCATTCGCGACTGCAACGGCTACGTTTTGAATTTGGGACAAAATATCGAATAAAGGAGAAAAATTTATGGGGCGGATAATTTTGGGTGTGATTGTCGGATTTATCGTTTGGCTGTTTTTCTTGTTAGGCAGTGATTTTATTTGGATCGCGATGTCGCCTGATTGGTACGGCAAGCATCAAACCGCGCTGGAAGCCGCAGTAAAAAACAAAACGCCTTTTATGGCAGATTCGACAATTTTAATTATTGTTCTAATACGAAACATAATTTTTTCGATGATTGCCGGTTTTGTCGCGGCTTTGATTGCCAAAGAAAACTTCAAATCAACACTTGGACTAGGAATTTTACTGCTTGCTTTCGGGATTTTTATCCATTCGATGTTTTGGAGCAACGCTCCGCTTTGGTATCATTTTCTGAATTTGCTCGTGGTGATTCCGATGACGATTCTCGGCGGTAAAATCAGAACATTAAGTAGTCGCCAAGCATAATCATGCAGTTATTTGAAGCAATTAATTTACCCGGTCGCTACCGCTCGCGGTTCTGATTTTGAAGCCAAACCGGAAGCGGAAGCCAGCGCGGTAATTTTTTGTAGGTTTGTTCATTTAATCGTTCGATTTTTTCTTCGGCTTTTATTTGCAGTTCGTCCGGCGGCAAATCTTCCTTTCGTTCGTAGCAAGCGTGTCCGATGCAGGGAACAGGTTTGACCGAATGAATCAGGCAACCAACGCCTTTTTCAAAAAGCGGACAGGCGAAAGTTTGTTCAAAAGTGTCGCCGTCGGATTTTAAATCGTATTTTTCTATGCTCTCGGCAATTCGTTGGTAAATTTCGATTTGCTTTGCGGGCGCAAGTTTTTTGAGGTCTTCTTGAATCAAAACGGCTTCGAGCCTTGTGATATGAACATTGACAAAATGCGCGTCCGTGCAGCACGCGCCTTTTGTTTCACAAGTTCCGCAATCTTTGGCGCGATGTTCGTAATTCTGTTTGATAAGTGCACGGAAATCGTTTTTCAGAGTTCGCAGTTTCATCAAGGCTTGTTTTTCCGAAAGCGTTTTCATTTGCTACAATTTAAGAAAGTTTAGCAGAAACAATTTTAACTTCCGCCCTTGCTAACGCACGGACTTCTGCTTTTTGAGATTTTACACAAATTTGGAGAATTATGTTGAAAGAAGGAGACAGCGCACCGGATTTTACGACAAAAAATCAGAACGGCGAGACGGTAAAACTCGCGGATTTACGCGGCAAACGAGTTGTTTTGTATTTTTACCCGAAGGACGACACGCCCGGCTGCACAAAGGAAGCGTGCAGTTTGCGCGATTCGTTTGATGTTTTCGAGGAAAAAGGAATCAAGGTTTTAGGCGTCTCGACCGACGACGAAAAATCGCATCAAAAATTTATTTCAAAATACAGTTTGCCGTTCGATTTACTTGCCGATACGGACAAAAAACTAGTCAACGATTACGAAGTTTACGGCGAGAAAATGAATTACGGCAAGAAATATATGGGAATTAACCGGACGACATTTTTGATTGACGAAGACGGACGGATTGTAAAGATTTTCAAAAAAGTTAAAGTTGACGAACACGCCGAAGAAGTTCTGCAAGTCTTCGGTGAAAAATAGGATTTAGCCACAGAGGACACAGAAATTCGTTTTTTATTTCTCGGAGTCCTCTGTGGCTAAAAAGTTGTAAAAAAAAATGCCCCAAAATAGAATGCGTTGGGCTGAATTGTTGGACGTTCTCACCGATTCAGACCGTAAGCGAGAAATTGTGTTGGAAAGAGCTACCGAAACGGAAAGGATGGCTCTGTTTTTGTTGCGGCGCGAAGGTTGGTCGGCGCAGGTTACGCCGAAGGATATTAAGGAATTCGACATCGAAATTCTCAAACCAGGCGTGAAGGCGGCGGTTCAGATTCGCAATCAGCGCGCCAAGGCGCATCTCGGACAAATCGAAAAATTCTTGGATTTTCTCACGCAACCGAATACAAAAAATTTTACCGAAGGAATTTTTATCTCGACGAGCGGTTTTACGCCGTCGGTTTACGCTTATTTGCGCGAAGAAAAGGTCACGAACTTGCGTTTGGCAATAATGCGCGACCATCAACTGATTTTTGATTGCGAAAAAATTGATGCGGTTTCGACGCGCGATAAAACAACCTATATCGGCGTTTTTACGTGCAAAGGCGGCGTTGGCAAAACGACGATTTCGGCTCACTTGGCGGGCGCGTTCGCTTTGAACGGCTACGATGTCGGCTTAATTGACCTTGATCATCAGCAAAATCTTCGCAAAATCTTGGGCGAAGGCGTTTATCTTCCGGCGACGAAAGGAAATCTCGGCTCGATCATTTCGGTTTTGACGAAGGACGAATGGGACGAAGGCGATTACAAGGACACGAAAATTGTCATTTGCGACTGCAATCCCGAATTTGAAGCGAATCCGAAAGAATATATTAAAAAATTCGATTACTGCATTATTCCAACAACCTTAAATCCGCTCGGCATCAACAAAAACGCCGATGTTATTAAACGAACTTTGGCTTCGATCCGGCGCGAAAATCAAAAAGCGGAGCTTTTCGTGCTGATAAATTCTTTGCAAACCGACGAACCGAACCGCAACAATCTTTTGAATCAGGCTTTGCTGACGCAGTTCAAACAAATGCGCGAAATTGATGCGCGGCTTCATTATATCAATCCGGTGGATTGCGCGATTCGCTTTTCAAAACAGCTTCTTTATTGGGGCTTTCATCTTTTCGACGGTGCAAAACCCTCGCTTGCCTTTAAAACGGTCGGACGTTATTCGTATCCGCGAATGGATTTTTTGAAACTGGTAGATTATCTGGAATTGCAGACCGAATTACCGAAAGTCGCGGCGGCTGGCAGCAGCAGTCGGCCGTAAGTA
>JBDTZT010000014.1:0-15665 GCA_040005005.1 Actinomycetota bacterium | reverse complement strand
AAAAGACAACCGCCAAGCCGGCTGAAATTGTAAAACCAATCGAACCAGCTCCGACAAACCCGGATTTTGTTGCAGTTTTGACCGAAAAGGTGAAAGTTTTGGCTTATACCGAAGACAACAAAACCGGCATTTTTGCGGGAACCGATAAAGGACTTTATCGAAGCTACGATATTGCCAAAGGGTGGGAAAAACTCTCGTTCGGCGAAGGCGTCAGCGACAATATTTTTGCGGTCTATTCAGCGGCGCAAGAGCCTGAAACGATTTGGGTCGGAACTGAAAAATCGGGTGTCATTGTTTCACGCGATAACGGCAAAACGTGGCAGCGAATTTCTCAGATTCCGCAGGAAGTTCCGATCAGTTCGATCACTTCAGACCCGAAACGACCGGAAAATATTTACATCGGCACCTCGCAGACCTTTTATATGAGCCGCGACGGCGGAAAAAATTGGACCCGGCGCGGCGGAAATCTTCCGCTCGGCAACTACACGAGCATTTTAATCAACCCGAATAACACGGACGAAATTTTTATTTCCAGCGCTTTAGAGTCCGACGGCGGAATTTATTATTCAAAAGATGCCGGTTCAAACTGGAAACGGCTTGATTCAAAGGAAATGAAATTGCCGAGCCGCCGCATTTGGTCAATGATTTTCGACCCGAATAATCCGAGCCGTATTTACGCGGCAACTCATTCTTCGGGAATTTATCGAATTGACCGGGCACCCGTCACGGCGACCGTTGATGCCGCCACGCGCCCGCGAGTTTCGACCACCGGAAACTAAAAAAAACGCAGATTCCAATTTATTTTCGGACGATGCTAAAAACATCGTCCATTTTTTATTTTGCCAGTGGAACATTCCGCTGTGGAATTCTATAATCAATCTTTCAGGAGCAATAATTTGTGAGTCAAAATTCTGTCAGTCATTGTTTTTCCAATAATTATTCCTTTCAAATCGAAAGTTTGCCGTTTGCCGATATTTACGGGCAATCGAAACTTTTTGTTGAATACCAGCAAACTCCGCTCTTGCTGAAAAAATATTATCCTAATATAGTTGAGTCACACACGCAGATTGCAGCCCGTATTCCCGAAGTTCTGGCAAATCATAAAGCCGACCGAAATATGCTTTGCGATGCGCTCCAAGAAATGAATATCTCCTGCGGCGCGGGCGAAAAAACTTTGGAAAATATCAAATTACTGCGTGAACCCGATTGTGTGGCGATTGTTTCGGGACAGCAAGCGGGACTTTTTTCCGGTCCGCTCTACACGATTTACAAGGCACTTTCCGCCGTCAAGATGACGGAATGTTTGCGCGGTCGGGGACTCAAAGCCGTGCCGGTTTTCTGGATTGCGACCGAAGACCACGATTTTGAAGAAGTTTCCAAAACATTCGTGCTTGGCCGCTCAGGCGAACTCGACGAACTCAAAAACGAACCCCGTCGCTGTTATGAAAATCTTCCCGTTGGCACCGTTCAGCTTGACGAATCAATCAAACAGACCGTCGGGGAACTTTTCGAAGATTTGTCTTTAACGGAATTTACCGGTGAATTGCGCGAATTGATTGAGCAAAGCTGGTCGCCCGAAACCTATTTCGGCGATGCTTTCGCCAAACTTCTGATGAGGCTTTTCGGCAAATACGGTTTGATAATTTTATGTCCGCTCGACCCGCGATTGAAACAGCTGGCCGCGCCAATTTATACGGAAGCGATCAAAAAATCGGCGGAAATCGTCGCGGCACTCAGAAAACGAAGCGATGAATTACAAACGAAAGGTTATCACGCGCAGGTTTTGGTCGGCGAAGATTATTTTCCGCTTTTCTGGCAGGCCCGCGACAAAACTCGTAACGCGCTGAAAAAAAGTGCAGAGGGAACTTTCAAAACAAAAGACAATTCGCGCGAATTTACACTTTCTGAACTCGCGGAAATCGCCGAGAAGGAACCGACACGGTTTAGCCCGAGCGTTGTTCTGCGCTCGGTCGTACAGGATTATATTTTGCCGACGGCGTGTTATTTCGGCGGCGCGGCGGAAATCGCTTATTTTGCCCAGAGCGGCGAAGTTTACCGCCTCCTGAATCGCCCGCAAACGCCGATTTTTCACCGCCAGAGTTTTACGGTCGTCGAATCGCGGCACGCCCGGACAATGGAAAAATACGATTTGAAACTGACGGATTTGTTTGCCGGACAGGAAAATCTATTGCCGAAAATTGTCGAACAATTTCTGAACAAAGACACGGCGCGCGTTTTTGCCGAAGCGGAAGAAAAAATCAACATCGAACTCAACCGGCTTGACCAAAATCTCTCGCAAATCGAACCGACGCTGGCGGATAATCTCGCCAAACGCCGCAAAAAGATCATTTATCACATCGGTGCGATGCGGAATAAATTTCATCACGCGCAAATCAGAAAGGACGAAACTATTAATCGTCAAATCGAAACGATGTTCGCCGCCCTTTTGCCGCACAAACATCTTCAGGAAAGAACGCTCAACATCAGCTATTTTCTCAATCGTTACGGGCTGAATTTTATTGATTGGATCTACGACGCGATTGATTTGGACGACAAAGCGCACCGCATAATTTATCTGTAAAGGGCGCGATAAAAATGAACAAAATCAAAATTCTTTCCGACAATTTAGCCAATCAAATCGCAGCCGGTGAGGTCGTTGAGCGTCCGGCTTCGGTAATCAAAGAACTGGTTGAAAATTCGATTGATGCGGGCGCTCGGCGGATTCAGATTGACATCGAACTCGGCGGACGGCGTTTGATGCGTGTCGCAGATGACGGGAGCGGAATGTTGCGCGATGATGCGATTCTTTCCTTTGAACGTCACGCGACCTCGAAAATCAAAACACTGGAAGATTTAAGCGCGATCCGGACGCTCGGTTTTCGCGGCGAAGCGTTGGCTTCGATTGCGTCCGTTGCGAAAGTTGAACTCGTCACCAAAACGAGCGGCGACACGGCGGCGACGCGCGTTTTGATCGAAGGCGGAAAACTCGTTGATGTCAAAGATGCGGCGCGCAATACGGGAACTACCTTGAGCGTCCGCGATCTGTTTTTCAACACGCCGGCGCGGCGCAAATTTATGCGTTCCGAAGCGACGGAAAATTATCATTTGACGCAGGTTATTCAGCATTACGCGCTTGCGCATCCCGAAATTGCTTTGACGCTGACGAGTAACGGACGGGAAGTTTTGCGCGTTTCGCCGGCGAAGGATTTACGCGAACGCGCCTTTCAGATCTTCGGCACAAATTTAATTGAAAGCCTTTTGCCGGTTTCGGGCGGACGCGAATTTATCGCCAGAATTTCAGGTTTTGTTTCCGCGCCGCGTGAACGCCGAACGACGCGTGACGCGCAGTATTTCTTTGTCAATCAACGGTTTGTCAAAGATAAAACAATCGCGGGCGGACTGCTCGAAGGTTTTCGCTCGGTTTTGCCGCACGGCGTTTATCCGGTCGCGTTTCTTTTTCTCGATATTCCGCTCGAAGAAATAGACGTGAATGTTCATCCGGCGAAAACCGAAGTGCGTTTTCGGCGTTCGGAAGCCGTCAAGGAAACGATTGCCGAAGCGATTCGCGAAGCATTGGCAAAAGCGGGAATCGTTCGCCAACCGGAGCTGCGGTTGGAAAGCGAACCGATCAATGGAATAACTCAAGAGTTGCAAATCTCAGATTTCAAATTTCAAAATGAAGAAAATCTTGCCGAACAAACGGAAATAAATTTTCATCAAATAGAAACGGAATCTGAAAAGAGTTTTCAAAATCAGCCATTCCAAGTGATTGATGAAAGGCAGCCAAGTTTTGCCGGAAACGCCGAAAACATGGAAATTGCCCAAGGCAAAGAAAATAATCCGCCTTTCAGCGAAGAACTTGAAAGCGAAGTTTTTTCAACCGATTTTGAACAAAAAGCGACGCATTTGGTTTCCGCGGAATCTGCAATCTTAAATCTGCAATCTGAAATAAGCGAGATTCAAACAGAGAGATCCGCAATCCGCAATCCGCGATCCGCCATCGAAATGCCGCCCGTTGATTCCGCCGTCAAGGTTGTCAAACTGGCGGAAGTTGAACAATTTTCCGCGTCGAAGATTCGTCCGATCGGGCAGCTTCACGACAGTTTTATCATCGCCGTTGACGATGAAGGAATGCTTTTGATTGACCAACACGTTGCGCACGAACGAATTTTGTTTGATAAATTTCGCAAAAAAGAAACCGAGAGAAAAATTGAATCGCAAAATCTGTTATTGCCTGAAACTTTTGATTTAACTCCGGCGCAAAGTGTCGCGTTTTCGATTGTCGAAACGGAACTCGAATCGCTCGGATTCGGCTTGATGCGGCTTTCGGGCCGAACCGTCGCCATCAAATCAATCCCGACGGATTTGCCGCCGTCGCAGGTTCGTAATCTTTTAGCAGAAATTTTAGACGCGATTGACGCTGACAAACGCGGCGCTGCGAAAGCCACTTTGCGCGATGATATTGCCGCAAGTTTGGCGTGCAAAGCCGCCGTCAAAATCAATATGAAGCTCACGCCCGAAAAGATGCAATGGCTGATTGACAGGCTTTTAATAACATCTTCACCAACCACTTGCCCGCATGGACGTCCCGTCATTTTGCGCCTCACAATGAAGGATATCGAACGCGGTTTTCACCGCACCTAGAAATTATAATCTCTTGTTTTGAAAAGATAACCGGTGGTTGGAAAATTGTGTAACAATAGTGTAATACTTGAAATACAGAATACATCCCGTGTTTTTATAAATAAAAAGGAGATTAGTTTAATGGGCAAAACTACAGTTATTGCAAAAATACTGTCATTGTTTTTAATAACTTCAGCGATTTTTATGGGCAGCTTTTATCAGGTAAAAGCTCAATCGCAGGCGATAAACGGTCAAATTGAAGGAGTTGTTGCAGATTCAAACGGCGGAGCGGTGGCGAACGCAACAATTACTGTTCGCAATATCGAAACCGGTTCGGAAAAAACTGTAACTACAGATGAGAATGGAGTCTATCGGGTTCCCTTGCTGCCGCTCGGAAATTACCGGATAACAGTCGAAGCGGCAAATTTCAAACGTCTGGTGCGCGAAGGCATCACGCTGACAATCGGACAAACAGCGACGGTTGACGCGGTTTTGCAAGCCGGAGATGTTTCAGCAACTGTTACGATTACATCTGATGCACCGATTGCCGATCCGGGCAAAATTGATGTCGGACGCGTGATGAATACGCGTGAGGTGCAAAATCTCCCGCTCGTTTCGCGTAATCCATACAATTACGCGCTGCTTCAGGCAAATGTCACAGGTCGTCCGAATGCCGAGTTCGGTGTTCCGCGCATCAACGCCAACGGTTATGCAAGGCGCACAAATTATCAACTCGACGGTAACAACAATACCCAGGCCGACCGGGCGGGAATTCGCCTGATGCCGATTTCTGAAACATTCGTTTCAGAAGTACAGCTTGTCACCAACGGATTTTCAGCTGAATTCGGCAATACGCCCGGATTGATTATGAATGCTGTCACGCCGTCGGGAACAAACGGAATTCACGGTTCGGGAAGTTATCGTTTCCGCCGCACTGCCTTTTCGTCGCGTCCGTTTAATATCTCGCCGACGGCGGTCAAACCGAAAACTAATGTTGATGATTTTACCGTTGCTGTCGGCGGTCCGATTATCAAAGACCGTTGGCATTATTACGGTGGCTATGAATATGTCAAACGCGGATTAGCCGGTGAACCGCAACGAACAATCACCATCTCTGAAGCAAATAAACAAGCCTTGATCGCGGCCGGTATTCCGGCTTCGGCTTTTCCGACCGCGATCCCAACCGCTCAGAAAGTGAACTTTTTTATCTTTCGCTCCGACGCGCAGCTAAACACAAATAATCGTTTATCGGCACGTTACAATTACTTTAAAAATATTTCGCCGGACAATATTGCGGGCGGTTTGAACACATTGCAGCGAAGCATTGATTTTAAGGATATTTCCTACTCATTGGCGCTGCAGCTGGCTTCAACCATTACGCCGAATGTTTTTAATGAATTTCGTTTTCAATATGCCAAGCGTGATTCGCGAAATTTAGCAAATGCCAATTCAGGCACGGGTCCTTCAATTGTAATTGCCGGAGTCGCCAATTTCGGGTCGCCGGTAGATGATGACACAATTGCGCCGCTCGAAACAATGACGCAGTTTCAGGATAATTTAACCTGGACTCGGGGCGATCACGGAATTAAATTCGGCGGCGGCGTCAATCGCATTAAAGATACGCGTCGGTCGAATGTCTTTCAGCAATATACTTTTGCTAATTTAACTACCTATCTCGCTGCTGTTAGTCCGACCGCAACGACTGCCCAACGACGCGCCTATACGCAGTATGCTGAAGCATATGGAAATCCCGGTATCAAATATAACTCAACCTTTTACAATATATTTGCGCAGGATGATTGGAAGATAACTCGTAAATTAAAATTCAATTACGGATTACGGTATGACCTTTATGATATTCCTAAGGCTGACAGCACTTCGCCATATGCGCCTTCGCAAAAATTTAAGGTTGACCGCAATAATTTTGCGCCGCGTTTAGGCCTGGTTTATGGTTTGCGAAATGGAAAACTTCCCACCGTCATTCGGGCAAGTGCCGGAATTTATTATGATACGGCGTATTTGGAAATGTATCGCAACGCTTTACAGCAAAACGGAAATCCGGTTTATTTCAACTTCAGCGGAAGTCCTTCGACTACCGGCGCACCTGATTTTCCGAGCGGGCTTAATCCGGCACTGCGTCCTGCTATTCAAAGTTTGACGACGGTTTCACCGGATTTTGGAAATTTGTATGCGATGCACGCTAATGTCCAACTGGAACAAGCCTTAACCAATGATCTTTCACTGACGGTCGGCTATATACATTCAAACGGACGGCATCTTCCGGTTTACAGAAATGTAAATTGTCTGCCGGTCGCCGCGGAAGGTGCTTTAGCTGACGGCAGATTAATTTACGGTACGCGAACAATCATCACCGATTCAACATTGCCGACTTTCGGAAATGTAACGATCAATGCTTGCAGCAATCGGTTATTGCCTCAGTTTCAGAATATCTTTGAAGTCGAGTCTGTTGGAAATTCCACATATGATGCCGGAACCTTTCAACTTACAAAACGATTCTCGAAAGGCTATCAATTCAGTGTCAACTACACAATTTCGCGTTCGAATGATGACGCTCCGGAAAGGAATTTAGTGGCGGTTAATGATGCTACGCTTTCGGCACCTGAGAATCGGGCATTCGATAGCGGCAATTCGGTCGCTGACCAAAGAAATACGTTT
This sequence comes from Actinomycetota bacterium, assembly GCA_040005005.1. Taxonomy (GTDB): domain Bacteria; phylum Acidobacteriota; class Blastocatellia; order Pyrinomonadales; family Pyrinomonadaceae; genus JAFDVJ01. The sequence continues at coordinate 8,366 of JBDTZT010000014.1, read as the reverse complement.
GTTATGAGTTTTGTCGGGCGTCCACAGTTCAATTTTGAAAACAAAATTCTGCGCAATATTGTAAATAACAATCAGCTTGGAATAATCGCCACGGCAAACAGCGGTGAAACATTTAATATTGTAACGGATCGTGACTTAAACGGTGACGGAGTTTTGAATGATCGTCCGGTCAGTTTCGGAAGAAACAGCGGCCGAACGCCAAAACAATTAAACGTTGATTTACGCTATTCGCGTTATATTAACATCACTGAAAGATTCAAAGTTGAAGCTTTTGCCGAGGCTGTTAATATTTTCAATATCAACAGCATCTTTCAATATAACAATACAATTTTATCGGCGAGTAATTACAGAACATCGCTCGTTGATCCGCGAAATGGAAATCTGATCGGTACGCTGCCGGATTTTGCTTTGCGTGGAGTAACATCGCTCGACAGTCGTCAATTCCAGTTCGGTTTTAAATTTATTTTTTAAGCCGAAGTGCCTTGGTCTCATCTTAAATGTAAATTTTGAAGAATCGAAATTTTACAAATTAAAGATGAGACCAAATTTTGAAGTTTAGCCGAAATGACTGAAGAAGAAATAGTAACGGAACAACCCGAACAGCAATTGATTCGCGGCGTTGGTTTATGGGGTGCGACGACGCTGAATATGATTGATATGATCGGCGTCGGACCGTTTATTACGATGCCGCTGATCATTGCCGCGATGGGCGGACCGCAAGCAATGCTCGGCTGGATTTTCGGTGCCTTGCTGGTGATTTGCGACGGTTTGGTGTGGGCGGAACTCGGGGCTTCGATGCCGAAATCGGGCGGACCCTACAATTATCTGAAGGAAATTTACGGCGCGGGCAAACTCGGACGCTTGATGTCGTTTCTTTTTATCTGGCAGCTGACTTTTTCCGCGCCGCTCTCGATTGCTTCGGGCAGTATCGGTTTTGCAAGCTACGCCGGCTACGCTTTTCCAAGTTTGGACCAAACATTTTTCGCGCACGAATTTAAGTTGGAAATTCCGATTCTCGGCGATTTTACATTGAATATCGCCGCCACGCTCGGAACTTTTCTGGCGATGGCAATGATCGCGGTCTGCGTTTTTCTGCTTTACCGCAAAATTACGATCATCGAAAAATTTGCTAAAGTTTTGTGGATTGTCGTGATGCTGACGATTGTGTGGGTGATTTTCGCCGGTTTGACGAATTTTAATCCGGCACTCGCTTTTGATTTTCCGCCGGGAGCGTTTGAGTTAAATCAAAAGTTTTTTCTTGGGATGGGCGCGGCTTTGCTGATTTCGGTTTATGATTATTGGGGTTATTACAATGTCAATTTTTTTGCCGGTGAAGTGAAAAATCCGGAAAAGACGATTCCGCGCGCGATTATGCTCTCGATTTTGGCGGTCGCGGTGATCTATATCGTCATGAATATCTCGATTTTGGGCGTTATTCCGTGGCAGGATTTTATGGAAACGGCAAAATCCGATGCGCGAAAATATGTGATTTCCATTTTTATGGAACGTCTTTATGGAAGCACGGCGGGCATCATTGCAACACTTCTGATAATGTTCACAGCATTTGCTTCGGTCTTTTCACTGCTTTTGGGGTATTCACGCGTGCCTTTCGCCGCGTCACTCGACGGAAATTATTTCAAGATTTTTAGTAAAGTTCACCCGAAACATCATTTTCCATACGTTTCGCTTTTGATAATGGGCGGAATTGCTGCGCTTTTTTGCTTTTTAAAACTTGCAGATGTCGTTGCCGCATTGGTCGTTATTCGTATCACGATTCAGTTTTTGGCGCAGATTGTCGGACTGCTTATTTTGCGGCAGACGCGTCCCGATATTCCGCGACCTTTCAAAATGTGGCTTTATCCGGTTCCGGCTTTGATTGCGATTGCCGGATTTTTGTATGTGCTTTTTATGCGCCCGAATTTTCAAAAAGAAATAAAATACGCCGCCGTTTTGATTGTCATCGGTTTAATAATTTACTTCGTCCGTTCATACAACCGCGGCGAATATCCGTTCAACACAAATAATTCAATTACAGAGGGAAGCTAATCAAAAATGCACACTGCTAAATACAGATTTTTATCGGCCTTAGTTCTTATTTTCTCCTTTTTCACTTTTCCTTTCAATCTGCGTTCACAGGTTCGCTCGGCTTATGATATGGGCGCGGTGGGCCTCGGTCAAATTCTCAAACGGCTTCAAACGACGGCCAGCGTGATGCATACAGGCGCGCATCCGGATGATGAAGATTCGGGATTGCTCGCTTACTTAGCCCGCAAAGAACAGGCGCGAACGGTTTACCTGTCATTAAATCGCGGCGACGGCGGGCAAAATGTGATCGGTGAAGAACTATTTGAACCGCTCGGCGTGATTCGCTCGGAAGAACTTCTTCAGGCGCGCCGGCTTGACGGCGGCGAACAGATGTTCACCCGCGTGATGGATTACGGTTTTTCCAAAACCCGTGAAGAGGCAACGCGAATCTGGGGCGAAGAATTAACGCTCGGCGATATGGTGCGGGCAATCCGTCTGTTTCGCCCGCTGGTCATTATTTCCAGATTCAGCGGCACGCCGGCCGACGGCCACGGACAACACCAACTCGCCGGCTATTTAACGCCGATTGCTTTCAAAGCGGCGGCTGACGAGAAAATGTTTCCCGAACAATTACAGGAAGGATTAACGCCGTGGCAAGCCAAAAAACTCTATGTTTCGCAAAGTTTTCAGCAAAATGCCAATAATGTCCCGACTTTGACAATTAACACGGGCGAATACGATTCGCTCATCGGTCGCTCATTTTTTGAGATTGCGATGGAAGGTCGGAGCCAGCATAAATCACAAGAGATGGGACTTCTTGAACTTCGCGGGAAACAAACATCCGGCGTGCGCCTGATCGAAAGTTTAGGAAACAAGCCCGAACGGGAATCGAGCGTTTTTGACGGACTCGATACTTCGATCAAAGGCATTGCGGCGTTAACGAATAATTCCGAAGAATCTTTTGCAAAGAAATTAGCCGAATTGCAGGAAACGGCGGAAAAGGCTTTAAAAAGTTATGAGCCTTTCGCGCCGCAAAAGCTCGTGCCGGTTTTAGCAAAAGGTTATCGGCAAGCAGTTGAAGCTGAAAATTCAACCCGCAACCCGGATTCAAAAATTTTACTGCGCCAAAAGCAAGCCGAATTTGCCAAAGCATTGCAGATGGCCAGCAGCGTGGTCATTGACGCGCTGAGCGACACGGACACGATTGTCGCGGGCGATTCGACGAACGTTGCCGTGCGGATTTTTGCGCCGGAAAACGCCGATTTAAAGGTTACCAACGTTTCGCTGAAAACGCCGAAAGGCTGGACGGCGGACACTTCGCCCGAACCTGTTCAACCGGAAAACGGTTTTCGTCCGCGCCGCGAAAATGCTTTCAATGCTTCGTTTTTCAGGCTGGTTTCGCCGAAAGACGCGCGCCCGACCGAGCCTTACTGGCTCGAAAGTCCGCGCAGTAAAAATTTTACTTTCGACTGGTCAGCCGAAGACGCCGCAAAAAATCTGCCGTTTCAGCCGCCGCTCGTTACCGCCGAGGTTAAAATAGAAATTGGCGGACAGGAAATTACTCTCGAAAGAGAAGTTCAATATCGTTATGCCGATGACATTCGCGGCGAAATCCGGCGTGATTTGAATGTCGTTCCAACGGTTGCGGTTCAACTGGACCAAGATTTTATTTTTATACCGGACACGACAAAATCGCATGACCGATTGCTTAAACTTACGGTAACCAATAACAAATCTTCTTCAGTAAGCGGTCAGGCATCTATAATTAGTCCTCAAAATTGGATCGTGACTCCATCGCAAAAAGCGTCAAATGAATTTGTTTTGAGCAAAAAAGGCGAAAAAACAACGCTTGAATTTATTGTTACCATTCCGCGAAATGCAAAATCGGGCGATTACAAACTTGAAGCGCAAGCAAATGTCAGCGGTCAAATCTTTAATCAAACCCAACAGATAATTGCTTATCCGCATATTCAAACACATTATCTTTACAAAAAATCGGAACTTACGGCCAAAGTATTTGATTTGAAAATCGCGCCCGTCAAAGTCGGCTACATTATGGGCAGCGGCGATAAAGTTCCGCAAGCCATTCAAAGGCTTGGTTTGGATGTCACAATGCTCGGCGAAAAAGATCTTTCAACCGGCGATTTGGCGCGCTTTGAGACGATTGTCGTCGGCATTCGCGCTTCGCAGGTGCGTCCTGATTTTGTCGCCAATAACAATCGCTTAATTGATTTTGTCAAAAACGGCGGAACGCTGATCGTGCAGTATCAGCAAAATGATTTCATCCAGAAAAATCTGCCGCCGCTGCTAGCAAAAATGGATTCAAACATCAGAACGGTTGATGAAAACGCGCCCGTCAAGATTCTACAGCCGGCAAATCCGATTTTTAATTTCCCGAACAAAATTACGGACGCGGATTTTGCCAATTGGGTGCAGGAACGCGATTTATACACTTTTACATCGTTTGACGAAAAATACATTCCGCTGCTTGAAACACACGACGAAGGCGAACCCGAAAGCAAAGGCGGAATGCTTTACGCCGAAATCGGCAAAGGGAAATATATTTACACCGCCTATTCGTGGTTTCGGCAGTTGCCGGTCGGGAATTCGGGCGCGTATCGAATTTTTGCGAATATGCTGAGTTTGCCGAAAGCAAAATAAATTAGCCACAGAGAACACAGAGAAAGACAGAGATTAAATTATTTATCTCAAATTCCTCTGTGTTCTCTGTGGCAAAAATAAAATTATGGAAGAAAAATTCCCGGCGCAAAATTACAAAGAAAATGTGCTCGCCGATTGTTTCGAGGACGCGAAAAAATATTTTCTTGAGGCTTACATTGATGTTGATTTCGCGCATGCCGTGATGCTCGCCGAACAAGAAATTATTACCGGCGAAGAATTAAAAGATTTGTTCAAAGCCTTGCGCAGTCTTGATTTAGATTCAATCAAAAAAGCCGAATACGACGGCAGTTTCGAGGATTTGTTCTATTATCTCCAACGCGAAATTGCCGCTCGTTGCGACGTTGACACCGCCGGAAAACTGCATACGGCGCGCAGCCGAAACGATATTGACGTGACGATTTACCGACTTCATTTGCGGAAGGACGCGCTTAGATTACTTCGTTCGGCAATGGATTTGCGGACGGTTTTTCTCGATCTTGCCGCCTCGCATCACAAAACGCTGATTCCGGCTTATACGCACACGCAACCCGCGCAACCTTCGACGCTGGCTCATCTTTTGCTGGCGATGGCGGAAAATGTCGGGCGCGACATCAAACGGCTTGAACGTGCCTTTGAAAATATGAATTTCTGTCCGCTCGGTTCGGGCGCGATCACGACGACCGGATTTCCGATCAATCGCACGCGAACAGCCGAACTTTTAGGTTTCAGCGCTCCCACGGTAAACTCTTACGCGTCAATCGCTTCGGTTGATTATTTTACCGAACTCCTCGGCGCGACCTCCGCTTTGCTCGTCAATACGGGAAAATTCGCGCAGGAATTCCTGCTGATGGCGATGATGGAATTTAATGTCATTCGGCTGCCCGACGGTTTTGTTCAGGGGTCTTCGATTATGCCGCAAAAACGCAATCCGGTTGCGCTCGAACATATTCGCGCCATTGGAAGCAAGGCTCTCGGACAAAGTTTGGGCGTGATGACAGCCGTTCATAATACGCCTTTTGGCGATATTAACGACGTCGAAGACGATCTCCAACCGCTGATTTACAGCGCAATGCGCGACGCGAACCGCGCTGTTTCGCTGTTTGGCGCAACGCTCAAAGCCGCGAGCTTTAATCTTGACACGCTTAAAAAACGCGCCGGAGAAAATTTTATTACCGTCACGGAATTGGCTGACACGATTGTGCGGCGCGAAAATCTGCCGTTTAGAATCGCGCATAAAATTGTCGGAGTTTGCGTCAAAAAAGCTATCGAAAAACACTGCGAAATCACGCACGAGATTTTGCAAAACGCTGCAAAAGAAATTATCGGGCGCGAAATTTCGCTGAGCGAAGCAGAACTTAAAGAAACGCTTTCGCCCGAAAATTTCGTTTCCGTGCGGACAATTTACGGCGGCACCGCGCCTGTGGAAACGCGCCGCGCTTTAGCCGTCGAACGCGAACACGAAACGGTTGACGAACAATGGTTCAGCGAAAAAAGCGATGGCTTGAAAAATTCTTCCGACCGGCTAAAAAGTATTGTTGCTGAAAAAATTGGAGAATAATTAAATCCTGATGTTCCGCAATTTTAGATTTTAACCTGTGAAACGGGTTTCAGCGTAAAGCTCCATGCGTGAGCGCGGGGAATATGACAACAAAAAAGGTAGAGCTATCAAAGATTGCGACAGCTGTTCGATAGCTTGTTCTGTCGCCCGTTTCACGGGCTTGATACTTCTGTGCGAGCGCGGTAACGCGCGCGGGGCTTTACACTATCGCCATTTTCAATGGCTAAAAAATAAATTTGCTTAACATGAGATATTGACTTCAAACGAAAAAGACTTTACATTGTCTGAGATAGCATACTTTTGAGTTATCGAGATGCAAACCGCAAAATTTAACAACTTTAGCTGCGTTTATTTTTACTATTACGGTGAAACGGCTGGAGTTTGGTTTGCGAAAGATTAAAAATTTTTAAGCAAAAAAATCGAACGAGAAGCCGTGAATGAACAATTCACGGCTTTTTCGTTTTTGGAGGAAAGATGAAATTGGAAGATTGGCGAAAAGAAATAGATTCGATTGACGCGGAAATTATCAGATTGGTCAATGAACGAGCAAAAATCGCACAAAATATTGGCGTTCTGAAAGCAGCGGCAGGTTTGCCGATTGTTGATGCAAGGCGCGAAGAAGTAATTTTGCGGAAAGTTGCGGCCAGCAATCAAGGAGTTTTGACGAACGATGCAATGGTCAGAATTTTTCGCGGAATAATTCGTGAATCGCGGCAGATTCAAGCCGAAAAACAAAATATATTTTGTCAAAATTCGGCGCCGACGTGAACTTATTCGATGATTGCCAAAACATCGCCGGCGTTGACGGTGGAACCTTCGGCAAAGCAGATTTCTTTGACGATTCCGTCTTTCGGGGCTTTCATTTCGTTTTGCATTTTCATCGCTTCGACGACCAAAACGCTTTCGCCCTGTTTGATCTCCGCGCCGATTTGCGTCAAAATGCGGACGAGTTTGCCGGGCATTGCGGTTTTTATCTCGGAAATTGCTTCCGCGCTTTCGCTGGTTGCCTTTGAGCCGCGCAATTTTTTCGGATCGGTGATCTTTATCTCAAGTTGATGATTGTCAAGATTAACGATTCCGTTCGGTGCGACATAAATTTGAAAGATTTGATGATCGTATTTAAAGAGATAAACATTCGGCTCGACTTCCGAGGCTTCGAATTCATATTCGCGCCCGTCAACTTTCGCAAAGACCTTTTCACCGTCGCGCTTGATTTCGATTTCGTGTTTCTCGTTATTTAATTCGGCTTGCAGTTTCATCGTTTTGACAACAGAATATACAGATTTCACAGATTTAATACCTCTATCTGTATAATCCGTGTAATCTGTTGTTATTTATCTTCTTGTAGATTTTTCGTATTCGCTTTGCAGAAGTTTCATAAATTCGTCGCGGCGATCATAAAGCCGTTTCGGCTCACGCGGTTCGTGCCGCGCCAGCGCATATGCCGTGATCAGCGGCAAAGCGACCGTCGAATCAACATACGCGACCACCGCAGCGGGTAATTGTTCAGGGTCAATTTTCCCCCAACTTACTGCCTCCGAAGGAGTTGCGCCGCTAAGCCCACCCGTGTCGGGACGCGCATCCGTGACCTGCAGGAAATAATCGTGGCCTTTTTCGTCAATACCGAGCACTTCCTGAATTTGCGGTTCGGTTTGGAGCGCAAAGTTTTTCGGGCTGCCGCCGCCGAGGATAAAGATCGCCGATTTGCCGGCGGCGGAATTTGAGATGACACCGCGTTTGGCGGCGAGCACAATTGAAGCGGTTTCGTTGACATCGAGATTCGGATTTAAGATCAGTTTTCCGCCCTGCAGTTCTTTGGCGGCGATATTCATTCCGATTGACGAATCGCCGGGCGACGAAGTGTAAACCGGAACGGCGTATTCGTAAGCGACGGCGAGCAAAGATTTGTTTTCCAGCCCGAGTGCTTTGCTGCGCTCCCAAATATATTTGCCGCAGAGATTATGAAATTCCGCCGAACTCATCGTTTTTTGAAATTCGTCGTGTTCGATCAGGCGGCGAAAAAATTCGTCGGTGTCGAGCAAGACGGAATAATCGAAAAAAATGTCGAAAATCCTGACGACTTCTTCTTCGCGCAAAATTCTATCGTCGAGTTTCGCGTCGC
>JBDTZT010000412.1:0-4621 GCA_040005005.1 Actinomycetota bacterium | reverse complement strand
CATATTTCAAAGCCTCACGCGTCATCTCACGAATCACCGATTCAGTAAAACTGCCTGCTTTTTTGGAAATTCGATTTTTAATTAGTTTGGTTTGCGTCATAAAAATTCGTCCACAGATGGTCGCAGTTTAGCACAGATAAAAGTTCTTTTCTGCATTCATCTGTGTTTATCTGTGGATAAAAATTATTCTCTCGTCCAAAATCTGAATGTTAAGCCGATATTGGAAGTCGTTCGATAACCCGGCGTGGCGTGGATTCTGGAAATAATATCGCATGTCGGGCAGGGACGCGACCCGAGATAATTCGGCGTTTCAAAGTTTTTTTTGCCCGTCAGATTATCAACCGACTAGCCTTCATCTTTTACGTCTTTGATTAAAATTTATTCTTTCGCAAAAAGTCTAAAAGTTACACCGAAATTGAACGTCGTGCCAAAGCCGGGCGTAAAATGGATGCGCGAGGGATAAATATTTCTGCCGGTTTCCGGGTCAATGCCGACCGGTGCGTCGGAGCGCAAACGTGATTCGTGATACTGCTGTGTTTCAAAATATTTTTTGTTCAAAATATTGTCAATCGAGAAATTTACATCCATCCATTTTTTGAGATGTTTTGAGAGACTGAAATCCACAATATCGTAACCGCTCGCCACGATACTCCGGTCAGAACCGTCAAGCCGATAATTAGAAATATGCCGCCAGCTGAGCCACGAATCAAACCCGCGAAAGGCAGTTAAGATCAGGCTTCCATTAGCGGTCGTGTGCGGCGCGGTGTCAACGACAATTCTTCGTCGCGGCACATCTTCGGTAAATTGTCCAAGGTAAAACGCCTTGAAGACCTGCGTTACGCCGCCGTTGAAACTGAGGAATTTGTTGAACCGCACGAAGGTTTTGATTTCCGCACCGTAAGAGCGCGAGCGTCCGGCAAATTCGATCGAGCCATCGTCTGGAATATAAACCTGTTCGTTCGAGCGATCTATAAAAAAGAAATTCGGCGCAACCGAAAAACGCCTTCCGTTATAAACGGCTCCGGTTTGATAAAAGTCAGTCGTCGAAACTTTCGGCGAGTCAGGATTACGAATTACGCCGCGTGCGTCCTGACTGGAAATGCCGCGCCCGTAATTGCCGTAAAACGAAATCGGAAATTTCTCAAACGGCGACCAGACAGCCGATAACTTCGGCTGAAATTTCGTCGCGCTTTGTTTGCCGATGAGCGGTCGGTTGACATCTGTTTGTTCAAAGCCGTTTACGTCAAAAGTAAAATTATCAAACCGCAAACCGGCTTCGACGTGAACGTGCCCGCTGGCAAAATCTATTCCGTTTTGCACATAACCGGCGTAATTATTGACGTTGGCGTGTGCTAAAGTATATGTCACGTCAGGATTGTTGATATTTCCAGGAAAAAATTTGCGGTTTCCAAGACCATTGAATGTCGGTGTCAGACTGACGTTGATTTGGCTGGCGTGAAAATTTCCGCCGAAAGTTAAAAGTGATTGTCTGCCGAAAAGTTTATAAGGCAACAAGTATTGCGAGTTGACACCTTCTTCAAGGCGCGAATCGTGCTGCAAAATCTGGTCGCCGTAAACCGGGTCGAGCAAAAAGAAGGTAAAATCAGAGGTCAAGTCAAACAACGAACGCCTTAAAAAACCATCTACTTTGAAAGTCTGACCGGATTTAAATTCCTTGCGGTAATATGCGCCGATGATGCCCTGCTGATTTTTTCCGTCGTTGAACGGGTCAATCACGCCGAAGCGATCGAGTCTTCCGGCGACCACTTCATCAAGCGGAATTTCTCCCGATGACGAAAAATTATTGCGTCCGTAGTTGAGTTTGAAGCCGATCGCCTGACTGTCGTCAATTTTGTAAGTGATATTTCCCGTGAGGTTGTCGCGCCGGTAATTGAGCGGTTTCAGAAAAGGTCCGTTCGTGTATGCGCCTTCATACGAAATAAACGAAGCGATATTTTTAATCTTCGGGCTGTAGGCGAGAAAAGTGCGGTAACTATCGAAGCTTCCCGCCTGAAAGCGCAGCGTCAATTGCTGCGGCAAAGATTCTTTCTGATGAATCTGAACGACTCCAAGCCCTGAAAAATCGCCGAACTGCGCCGAAAACGGTCCGTTAATGACGGTGACATCCTCAATCAATTCGGACGAGAGACTCTTCAAACTGCCTAAGAAACCTTGTCCATGTCCCTGCGTGACCTGATTTTGCTGAAAATTATCAACCAGAACTTTTAGTCCGCCGTTCACGCCGCCGTGGTCGAGGTTAAAACCGAAACGCCTGATTTCGATGCTTTTTCCGCCGCCTTCGTGTTGTCCGGCACTGATTCCGGCATTGAGCGATTGAATCACCTGATCGTCCCGCGCCACAAAAATCTTATTTTTAAAAGCCTCTTCATTCCGCTGCTCGATTTCCGGCGTGAGCGGATTAGCCCGGATGGTCACATTTTCATTGACCGGCGCAATGATATATGAAATTTTAATTTGCAAATCGGTAATAGTGTCGGTCACCGCAAAAATCCGCGTCACGGGACTGATATGTTTTCCGAAAAATTTCACCGAAAGCGATTCGTTTGGCACTTGCAACAGGAATCTGCCTTCTGCGTCAGATTGCACGTTGAGCTTGCCGTTTGAGGTTTGAACTTCAACCGTCACATTCGGCACGAGTTCAAATTGTTGTGTCAAAACCGTACCGGAAAATGTCCGCATGTTTTGCGCTAAAGCATTGATGTTAAATAAAAATGTCAAAAGTAGAACGATAAAACCGAGATTTCGGAACGTAAATTTTGTTTTCATTGAAAATACCCTCTGAATTTATTTATACGGTAGCACAAAAATAAATTTTGTAACACTTGAAGATATTAACTTATTCGTGCCGATAAAAAAAATAGATTCAAAATTTATTTTTCCGTGATGAACGAAGACGGCAGAGTCAAAAATAATTTACCGTTTTTGATGCCTTTTAAACTCAAAAGCGCGTTGGCAAGTTCAATAATTTTCGCCACAATTCCGCGCAGAGCGATGATTTCCAGACAATCGTCGTGATTGACGTGCAAGTGCATTACCGAAAGTATATTTTCGTGAAACCGGTGCTGAATTTCGCCCATTTCCTGCACGAGATTGCGGGCGTGGTGATCGTAAACAAGCGTCAAACTGCCGAGCGCGTGAATATCGGTTTGCGTTTCGATTTTTTGCTCAATCAGCTCTTCACGAATCAAATCGCGCAAAGCTTCGGAGCGCGTCGCGTAGCCGCGCTCCGCAATCAAACGGTCGTAGTTTTCCAACAAATCCTGGTCAATGCTGACTCCAAACCTGACAAGTTCGCTCAAAAATTGCTCCTTTATTTTTTAAAATGCTTCGTTAAAAGAAACGTCGCCCGCGACTCCCATTTGATAGGCGGAAACACGTCGTTCAAAAAAGTTTGCGAGTTCCTGCACGTCCTGTAAATCCATAAACGAAAACGGATTTTTTGCGCCGTAAATTTTTGACAAACCGAGCATCACAAGCCGCTGATCGGCGATGAATTCGAGATATTGCCGCATATCGGCAACCGACAAACCAGCGACGCCGCCGCTCAAAATATCTCCGGCAAACTGCATTTCGCACTCGACTGCCTCACGGATCATTTCAACCAGCCGACGCTGCATTTCATCATCAAAAAGGTTGGGTTCTTCCGAGCGAACTTTTTTGACGACATCAAAAGCGAAAGCCATATGCGCCGATTCGTCGCGAAAAACCCAGTTCGTTCCCGCCGCGAGTCCGTGCAGTAAACCTTTTGAACGCAGAAAATAGACGTATGCAAACGCCGCAAAGAAAAACATTCCTTCGATACAGGCGGCAAAACAAATCAGATTCAGCAAAAACTGCCGGCGGTCGTCTTTGGAGCGCAATTCGTGAAGATTTTCAATCGAATTGATCCACTTAAAACAAAATTCCGCCTTCGCTTTGATCGAAGGAATATTTTCGACCGCCGCAAACGCTTGTTCGCGTTCCTTGATGTCGGGAATATATGTATCGAGCAGTGTTAAATAGAACTGAACGTGCAAAGCTTCTTCGTAAAGCTGACGCGAAAGATACATTCGCGCCTCGGGCGAATTGATGTGTTTGTAAAGATTTAGGACGAGATTGTTGGAGACGATCGAATCGCCCGTCGCAAAAAAAGCGACCAGACGATTGATCAAATGCCTTTCGGACGCGCTCATTTTTGAACGCAAATCCATCACATCGGTCGAAAAATCAACTTCCTCGACCGTCCAGGTGTTTTTGATGGCGTTGCGATACATCTCGTAAAAATCGGGATATTGCATCGGTCGCAAAGTTAAGTTAAATCCATTATCGAGTAACATTTTTCTCCTAAATAGATCACTGGCAGGCATCGCAAAGTTCTGGATTTTCCAGCGAACAAACCATCGCTTCGGCATCGGTGTAAGTTTTCGGCGTTTCTGCGACTTCCGTTTTGGCTTCAGCCGTTACTTGTGCGATGCGCGTTGCCGGACGCGAGCGTAAGTAGTATGTTGTTTTCAAACCTTTCTGCCACGCATACATATACATCGAGGAAAGTTTGCCAATATTCGGACTTTCCATAAAAAGATTGAGCGATTGGCTTTGGTCGAGAAACGCGCCGCGTTCC
>JBDTZT010000411.1:0-4634 GCA_040005005.1 Actinomycetota bacterium | reverse complement strand
TTTTGTTAAAGGCGCACCGCGAACACATCACCTGCATATGCTTTTATTGAACGGCGATGCTTGGCGAAATCACTTATCGTTTCGCAATTATTTGCGCCAAAATCCGAAAATTGCAGAAGAATACGATAAACTGAAAAAAGAGTTGGCGCAAAAATATAAAAGTGACCGAGACTCATATCTCGATAGGAAAGCCGACTTTGTCGAGAGGGTTTTGAAAATGGCACAATTATCAGAAAATCAATCAAAAGTATAAGGTGAAATTATGAGCAGCGAAACACAACCGGTCAGAATTGAAACAGGCGAAGAAGTGGCGTTTGAATTAATGAAATTCATCGCCGAAAAGGAAAACAAACAGCTCGCGCAAGAAGAAGTGCGCGATTATTATCTCGATTTGTTTGTCGAATGCGCCAGCGCAGTTTACGACGGCGAGAGGGCGACGGATGAATAATTTATCAAGGAAAATTTATGAAGTTAGTTTACGCAATTTTTATCGGATTAATTTTATTGACCGCGTCTGAGGCGCAAAACAAACCGCCTCAGGAAACCGCTTTCGACCGTTTTTTGCGTTACGCGAAGATTGATACGCAGTCGCAGGAAGATCAAGAAACCGTCCCAAGCACGAAAAAACAATTTAATCTGGCGAAGCTGCTGGCTGACGAACTTAAAAAACTCGACGTACGAGATGTTCGCGTCAGCGAATTTGCGATTGTTTACGGGATGATTCCGGGCAATCTCGCGGATAATTCGAAAGTTCCGACGATCGGTTTTATCTCGCATATGGACACGTCGCCGGCGGTTTCCGGCGAAAACGTCAACGTCATCATTCATAAAAATTATCAGGGCGGCGACATCGTGCTGCCGAATGATAAAACTCAGATCATCACCGTCGAAAAAAATCCTGTCTTAAAAGAAATGATCGGCGACGACATCATCACGGCGGACGGCACAACGCTTCTCGGCTCCGACGACAAATCGGGAATCTCGGAAATTATGACGATGATTGACACTCTTCGTCAAAATCCGAACATCAAACACGGCAATATTGCAATTGCATTTACGCCTGACGAAGAAGTCGGCGGCGGCATCGAAAAGTTTGATGTCAAAGGTTTCGGCGCACAGTTTGCTTACACGGTGGACGGTGAAGAATTAGGTTCGGTGGACAACGAAACGTGGAGCGCACGCTCGGCCACCGTGACCTTCAAAGGAAAATCTACGCATCCCGGTTCGGCGAAAGGCGTGATGATCAATTCGCTTTATGCCGTCGCCGATTTTCTGGCGCGTTTTCCGAAAGATATGTTGCCCGAAACGACCGAAGGACGCGTCGGCTTTGTTCATCCATACGTCGGGACGCTCGATGTTGAAGCCTCAAGCGTCAAGATTTTACTGCGTGATTATGAAGTTTCGGGACTCGATGCGAAAGAAGCGATGCTCAAAAAAATGGTTGCCGAAACGCAGGCAAAATTCCCGGCCGTGAAAATTGAGATGGAAGTAAAGCAAAACTATCTGAATATGAAGGAAGTTTTGAAAAACTATCAGCAAATCACTGACAACGCGTTAGAAGCAGCGCGGCGTGCGGGGTTGAAACCAAAAATCACGGCGGCGCGCGGCGGCACGGACGGCTCAAATCTGACGTTTCGCGGCTTGCCGTGTCCCGATCTGTTTACAGGCGGTCATAATTTCCACGGCAAACTGGAATTTAATTCGCGCAAAGGTTTAGAGAAATCAACCGAAACTTTGGTAAATCTCGTCCAAATTTGGGCGGAAATTAGAAAGGTCGATCAAAAATAAAAAGCGTCCGTCAATTCGGTGCTTTGACTTAACTCTGCGCCTTTGCGGGAAACAATTTTCTTGATCGCATTCAACTTCCGGAAAAATATTTCCCGTAAAGGCGCAAAGAAAATACAAAGTTTCCGGTAATTAACAAACAAAAGGCTAATTTAGCGGGTATTTTTAAAATGAGCAAAATTATCAGACGACTACTTTTTCTTTTTCTGGCGGGTATTGCTTCGGTGGTTGCCGTATTTCCCCAAACGACTCCCGCTGATGATGAGCCAGATTTTATCGTTCCGGCGCGACCGACCGTTTCCAATCCCGCCGAATTTCAAAAACCGAGCGTCTTGCAGCTTGAATTTGGCTATGACGCGAATTTTCACGCGTCGCAGTTTCGCGCTCAGCAAGATACACCGCTTGCAGTCCGCTTTGCCGTCAACCGGAGAATTTTGGTCGAGTTTGACAGCGACAGTCCGTATTCGCAAACCGATAAAAGTAAAATGACCATCACCGGAGCCGGCGATTCCCAGCTCGGGATTCAGTTTGTGCTGCAGCCTGAAAATAAAAATCGCCCCGGAATTGCCGCCGCTTATTACATAAAAATCCCGACGGCGAGCGAAGAAAAAGGTTTCGGTACGGGACGCGTTGATCATAATTTTATTGGCTTGATAAGCAAAACATTTGGAAAAACAACCGTTGATTTTAATGCAATTTATCTGCTGGCCGGGCGCACCAGTGAAAAAGGATACGCCACAAGCGGTAAAGCGGCGTTCGCCGTCACTGAAAATCTCACTAAACGGGTTGGTATTCAAGGAGAAATCAGCGGATTCAGCCGCAATGACGAACAATCCGGCGCAATGTTCGGGCTCGGTGTGGTGACCTATCAAATCAATAAAAGAATGGTTTTTGACAGCGGCGTGCGGTTTGGACTGACACCCGATGCTCCGCGTGTCGGTATTGTCGCCGGAATCACGGTCGGAATTGCCGGTTTATATAAAAAACATCATTAATGTTTTACTGCTTGAAAAAGAAAATGAACAAGGAAACTATCATTAATTCTTCAAAAGCTCCCGAACCGGTCGGGCTTTATCCGCACGCGCGGCGCGTCGGGAATCTTTTGTTTTTGTCGGGCGTTGGACCAAGGGAAAGAGGAACAAAGAAAATTCCGGGTGTGGATTTGGACGTAAACGGCGCGATTGTTTCCTATGATATCGAAGCGCAATGCCGTTCGGTTTTTCAAAACGTGCGTAACATCTTGGAAGACGCAGGTTCATCGTGGGACAAAATCGTTGACGTGACGGTTTTTCTGACGAATATGAAAGACGATTTTCCTGTCTATAATCGAATTTACGCCGAATATTTCAAAGACAATCTGCCCTGCCGCACGACGGTTGAAATAAATAAACTTCCGACTCCGATTGCGATTGAACTGAAAGTAATTGCGACGATTGAATGAATTACTCGATTAGAAAAGCAACTCTCAACGATCAAACCGAAATCGAAAGTTTAATTGCCGCATCGGTCAGAGGTTTGAGCCGCGCGGATTACGACGAACGGCAAATCGAATTATCAATCAAAACGGTTTTCGGCGTTGACACCGAATTGATCGCCGACGAAACCTATTTTGTCGCTGAAGCAGACGGTAAAATCGTCGGCTGCGGCGGTTGGAGCAAACGCCAAACGCTCTACGGTGCAAGTGTTTATGCACAAAGCCGCAATTCTGCCGAACTCAACCCCAAACTGGACGCGGCAAAAATTCGCGCGTTTTTTATTCATCCAAATTGGGCACGAAAAGGAATCGGCAAAGCAATTCTCGAAAGATGTGAACGGGAAGCAAAATCACACGGTTTCAAGTCTGCCGAGATGATGGCAACGCTTCCGGGCGTAAAACTTTACGCGGTTTGCGGTTACGCCGGCAGCGAACAAGTAAAAGTCTCGGTCGGCGAAAATATTGATATTATCTGCATCAAAATGAGGAAAAATCTTTAATGAAATATGTTGCATTTCTGCGCGGCATCAATGTCGGCGGAAAAAATAAGGTCAAAATGGAAACCTTGCGCGAAGTTTGCGCCGCGCTCGGATTTGAAAGCGTCAAAACTTACATCAACAGCGGCAACGTCATTTTTGAAACCGCCAAAACCGATGATAAAAAACTCGCTGAAAAGCTAGAAAATGCCATCGAAAAAGAATTCGCGCTCAGAATAAAAGTTATCGTGCGGGCGATTGAGGAAATCGAAGAAATCGTCAAAAATAATCCTTTCGACGGGCAATTTGAAAACGACAAAGATTTGCACGTTTTCTTTCTGGACGAAGAACTTTCGACGGAAAAACGCGCGGCTTTACTTTCAAACAACAGCGAAACCGAAATGTTTGCCGTGATTGGTCGCGAAATTTTCTGCCTTCTGCGCGTCAGTGTTTTAGACAGTTTGATAGGCAAAGATTATATCGGCAAAAAATTAAAAGTCTCCGCGACGGCGCGAAATTGGCGAACGGTCAATAAGATTTTAGAATTTTAAACAAAGAGTTCTGCCCACGAAACACACAAAACACACGAAAAAACTAAAAAATTCATTTATTGCCTTTTATTTTTTCGTGCTTTTCGTGTGTTTCGTGGGCTAAAATAAAAAATATGCCAATTCAGAGACCTTTTAATTTCAAAAAATGGATTGACGAACATCGTCATTTGCTCAAACCGCCGGTCGGAAATCAGTGCGCTTACGACGCGGAAGATTTTATCGTGATGGTCGTCGGCGGACCGAACGCGCGCAAAGATTATCACTGGGACGAGGGCGAGGAATTTTTCTATCAGCTCGAAGGCGATATTGTCGTCAAGATTCAGGAAGACGGCAAAGCGGTTGACGTGC
>JBDTZT010000410.1:0-4634 GCA_040005005.1 Actinomycetota bacterium | reverse complement strand
TGAATATTTCGCGCCGCACCGTTCTGCGCGACTGGAAAACGGCGCGGCTCTGGCTCTACCGCGAACTGGCGGAAAAATGATTTTTGTTTTTTATCAGCGAAAATTTAATCAAGGTTTCTTAAATTGATATGAGTGAAATGTGGTCTTATGACAAAACTAAATGATTCGATAATAAAGGAAATCAATGGCATTTTGTAAGCAGCTATTTTTTTATTAAAGATTCGGATAATGAGCCGTATGAATTATATTTTCGTAATGATGAAAGAACGGAGTTTGGTTTGTTGAGATTCGAAAGAAGAAAAGATAATCCGTATCGTGATTATCTTACTGCGATTACAAAAATTATGAATAATTCCGAATTTAGAAAAACATTGCTGTATTCGGAAACAGAAAGTGTCTGGAACAGAAATTGGAAATAATAATTTCTCTTCAGTTTTTTCAATTCTGAAAATTTTTTGTCACATTTTCAGCAAACTTCTCGCGTTAGTTAAAAGATGGAATCCGAGGAATGGCAAAAAATTACCGAACTGCTCGAAGCGGCACTCGATTTAGAACCTGCGAAAAGGCGGGAGTTTTGCGCCCGGATCGGCGCGACCTCGCCCGAATTGCAGCGCGAAGTCGAATCTTTGCTGGCGTGTGAAACGGACGCCGAACCTTTTCTCGCGTCTCCGGCGGTCGCTTTTTCGACGGCGCTATTTATTGATGAAGACGCGCCCGATGCGCTTGTCGGACAGCAGCTCGGCGCGTATCGAATTGAACGCGAAATCGGTTTCGGCGGAATGGGCGCGGTTTATCTGGCGACGCGCAACGACGGCAAATTCGCGCAAGCCGTCGCCGTCAAAATGCTCAAGCGGGAATTGAACACCGCCGCCATTCGCCGCCGTTTTCAACAAGAACAGCAAATTTTAGCCGCCCTCGATCATCCAAACATCGCGCGTCTGCTCGACACCGGAAAATGCGCCGACGGCGTTCCATTTCTCGTCATGGAATTCGTCGCGGGCGAACCGATCAACGAATTTTGCGAACGTGAAAATCTCGGTTTGCACGAAAGATTAAAACTCTTTCGCACCGTTTGCGCGGCGGTCAGTTTCGCGCATCAAAATTTGATCGTGCACCGCGATTTGAAGCCGTCGAACATTCTTGTCACCAAAGACGGCACGCCGAAACTCCTCGATTTCGGCATCGCCAAACTGCTCACGCCCGAATTTGAAGATTCAAACGCACACACTGTCACGAATCTCGGCGCGATGACGCCCGAATACGCGTCGCCCGAACAGATTCGCGGCGAAACCGTGACGACCGCTTCGGACGTTTACAGCCTCGGCGTAATTCTTTACGAATTGCTGAGCGCGCATCGTCCGTTTGAACTGAAAACAAAAAACGCGAAGGAAATTCTACAAATCATTGGCGATACCGAACCAATTCGTCCATCAGAAGCAATTGGCAGTTTGAAAACGGCGAAAGATGATAAAATTACTGCCGAAAACATTAATCCTAAAACAAAACATCTTACAACAAATCCAAAATCCAAAATCCAAAATCCAAAATCGCTAAAGGGCGATTTGGACAATATTGTTCTCAAGGCACTCAAAAAAGACGCGTCGCGCCGTTATTCTTCGGTCGAACAATTTTCCGAAGATATCGGGCGGCATCTGGCCGGCTTACCTGTAATGGCGCGCCCCGATACCTTTTTATATCGCGCCGAAAAATTCATCGCGCGGCACAAATTCGGGGTCGTTGCCGCGATGCTGATTTTTTTAAGTCTGCTCGCGGGCGTTTCGGCAACCGTTTGGCAGGCGCGCCGCGCCGAACAGCAGAGATTGATCGTGCAGCAGCGTTTTGATGAAGCCCGAAAAATCGCCAATTCGTTTTTGTTTGAAATTTACCCGCAAATCGAAAATTTAGAAGGCGCGACCGCCGCCAAAGAAACCCTGGTCAAACGCGCACTAGAATATCTCGACAATCTGGCGCGGCAATCCGGCGATGATGCGGCGCTGCAGCGCGAACTCGCCGCCGCGTATGAAAAAGTCGGCGACGTTCAGGGAATGCCCGACCAACCGAATCTGGGCGATTTGAAAGGCGCGTCCGACAGTTATCAAAAAGCCCAAAATTTGCGTGAATCCCTTGTTGCAAACAACGCGGAAAATGCGGATTTGCGCGACGAACTGGCGACGAATTACGAGCATCAGGGAATAATTTTATGGTGGCTGTCAGAGACGGCGCAAACCGTCACATTTTACGAAAAAGCTCTGCCGCTTCGCCGCCGATTGGTAGCCGAAAATCCGCTGTCAGCGGTTTACCGGAAAAATCTCGCCGGTTTGCTGCTCGATCAAGGCGATGTTCCTTCTTGGAACAATAACGCGGCCGAGGCGATGAAATATTTCGGCGAAGCCAAAGAAATTTTGGAAAAACTGGTTGCTGAAAATTCAAACGAAGGGAAGTTAAAAGCAAGTCTGGCGCGTTGTTTGGTTCGCATCGGCACTTCGCAAAAAGATTTGAGCGATTTTGACGGCGCATTCAGCTCTTTTGAAAAATCTCAGGCGATTTTCGCGCCGCTCGCCGCCGACAATCCGAATAATTACGATTTTGAGCGCGGTTTATGGGAAGTTAAATTCGGACAATGCGAAATTTTTATCACTAAACCCGACCATCAAAAAGCGTTGGAAACTTGTTCGCAATTGGTTGATTTGTCAGAAAGTTTGAACAAAAAAGATACCGACGCACTCACTGAGCACGATTTAGCGAGTAGTTATGATTATGCCGGAGAAGCGCTTTTATTAGCGCGTGAGCCGCAAAAAGCGAAGAACGAATTTCAGAAATCACTCGCAATAAATGAAAAACTAGCCGCCGAATCTCCCGCTGACGATGAAAATAAACGCGGCATCGCCACTTCTGAAACCAATCTCGGCAAAGCTGATTTACAATTGGGAAAATACGACGCAGCGCTCAAAAATCAGCAGAAAGCGCAAACAATTCTTGAAGAAATTGTTAATAATGACAAGGGGAATTCAGTTCCGCGTTTTGATTTGGCAAACGTTTTTCGGCAGCTTGGCGAAATATCAGCCAAGCAAAAAAACTCATTGCAAGCCCTCGCAATGTTCAATCGGGCACTCGAAATATTGAGGCAGCTCGACGCGGAAAATTCAGTGACCGCAAACGATAAAAAATTGCTTTCCGAACTGCAAGATAAAATTGATCAAATTAAGTGACGAAAAATTTACCGATACTTTATTGTGGAGCCCTTCAATCCTTCACTCAAAAACACCGGACTGCCGGCAAGCTTTAAACTTTATGAGCTGCGACAGACCTCGGCGACTTTATTCTGAGCAGAAGGCAAAAATCCAAAAGTTATTTTTGAATGTCTTGGACTCACAATCATCGTTTTAACGCCCGTTATTCGTTCGTGCGTTTTGCCTTTGATGCGACAAAAACACATTTGGGAAAATTGAATAAATACTTTTCAGAGAACCGGCACACAATAATAAAAATCGGCACACAATTGGCACACAAATTAGAAAAGGGCTGCAATTAAGCAGCCCTAAACTATTGAAAATATGGTGGCTTGGGACAGAATTGAACTGCCGACACGCAGATTTTCAGTCGGCGGCGCGGCGGCGTTAATCGGCGTTTTGGGCTGGCGGTGGATGCCCGACGAAACGAAGGAAAAACTTCTTCGCCGCGCGTTTGAATTTAAGGAACGAGTCAGTCAAATTTTTTACCGCCCGCAGCGGTCGCGCCGGAGTTTGCTCGCACGCGCGTCGGCGATTTGCGCGTCAACGGCGGAGCGACCGGCAGATTACTGGGCGGAACGCGGCTACGATTGGTATGCCGGACATTGATTCATTTTCCGCCGCGCGTTCGGCAACACAAAACCGGGCTTTACAATTTGGCGGTGCCGTCCTCTATTTGCCTTTTTCCTTCACTGCGTCGAAAGCGCGACGCGAAAAATTCGCAGCCGGCGCGTCGGCATAAATTTCCTCAGTGTCTTGGTCGGATTTGCGAAAACGATTTTCTTCAACTTCCCGACGAATTAAATCCGCGATTGTGTCGGGAGCTTCGAGCGGCAAAAGATGCGTCGCGTTCTCGATAACAGTCAACCGCGCCGTTTGGACGCGCCGGACGATTTCGCATTCCAGCAATTCGGCGGTGATGTTTTCGTCGTTCGCGCCCGCCGCGATTAAAACCGGAATATTGATTTTTTCGACATCGGCGGAAATATCTTCCAGACTTCCGAGTTCTAACCACGCCCGCCAAGCCGCTTCGGACGTTCGCAAATTGTCGTCTATCGCCCGCGCGAAAACTTCTGCCGACAGTTTTCCGCCCGCCGCTTTGCAGACGGTTTCGGTGGCGACGCAGCGATTGCCGCGCGCGTTTAATAATTTCTTTCGTTCAATTTCTTTTATCGGTTCGGGCGTGGGCGGCGACGGCGCGAGTAAAATTAAAGACTGCAAATTTTTTGGTTGTCTCGCCGCCAAGCAAAGCGCGATTTTGCCGCCCATCGAATGACCGATTAAAACGTAATTTTCAATATTAAGCAGCCGAACCAAATCGGCAATATCGTCGGCGTAATCTTTGACCGCGTAATTTTCCGGTGTCGAATCGGACGCGCCGAAGCCGCGCAAATCCGGCGCGAC
>JBDTZT010000409.1:0-4635 GCA_040005005.1 Actinomycetota bacterium | reverse complement strand
CATTTCACCGTTCTGGGCGCGTTACGCGCATCACGAAGCGCGTCCGCTCGATGTCAATCGAATGAACGACGCGGCACGTTTATTCTTAGGCGAACACGATTGGACGGCGTTTTGTTCAGCGCACTCCGAGAGCGAAAACAAAGTGCGGACGATTACGGATTTCTCGGTCGAATCAATCTGGGACGCTCGCGCACAGGCGGTAATTATCCAATTTCGCATTACCGGCAACGGATTTTTGCGGTATATGGTGCGTTCGATCGCCGGAACTCTGCTTGAAGTCGGGCGCGGCGAAAAAGATTTTGATACAATTCAAACGGCAATCGTCGGCGGCAACCGCTATTTAGCGGGCGCGACCGCACCGGCGCACGGTTTGACACTTTTGAAGGTTTATTACGAATGAAAACTTTAGGATTAATCGGCGGAATGAGCTGGGTTTCGACGCTTGATTATTATAAATATATCAATGAATTAGCCAACGAAAAACGGGGCGGATTGAATTTTGCCCGCATTTTGCTCTATTCGGTAAGCTTTAATGATGTCAAAACGCTTGCCGATGCGGGCGATTGGCAAAGCATGGGCGAAATGTTTTCGCACATTGCCGGAACCCTCGAAAATGCCGGAGCCGAAGCGATTGTATTGTGTGCCAATACAGCGCATATTGTCGTGGACAAGGTTGAAACAAATATCAAAATCCCGTTGATTAATATTGTTAATTCAACTGCCAAAGAAATTTTGCGGCAAAATCTTAAAAAGGTTGCGCTGCTCGGCACAAAGTTCACGATGGAAAATGACTTTTACAAGGAAGGGCTTGCCCGTTATGAAATTGAAACGATAATTCCAAATGGCGGCGAGCGTGATTTTATTCATTCATCAATTTTTGAAGAACTCGGCAAAAACATTTTTACCAGTGACACAAAACAAAAATATTTGGAAATTATTGAGAATATGAGCGCACGCGGCGCGGAAGGCGTAATTTTCGGCTGCACGGAAATTCCGATGCTGCTCAAACCCGAAGATTGCCGAATTCCGAGTTTTGACACGACCTTGATTCACGCCAAAGCCGCCGTTGATTTTGCTTTAGCCGATTGATTTATGCTGATTTATCACATTGTTTTGCCCGCAGTTTGGGAAAAATTCAAAGACGAATATGAATACGAAGCCAAAAGTTTGCGCTCTGAAGGCTTTATTCATTGCAGTTACCGCAACCAACTTGACGAAGTTCTGACGCGCTATTACAAAAACGCGGGCAAAGTTTTGATTCTGCACATTAATCTGCATTATCTGACCGCCGACTTTGCTGCCGAACCTTCGACCAACCGTGAAATTTATCCGCATATTTATGGGAAAATCAATAAATCAGCGATTGTTGATATTGAGGAAAGAAATCTTTAAATCAAAGGCGGAAGGCGCACGTCAGCAATTGCGCTAACAATTATCAGTTTCTAAGCCCTTGCTGACGCGCACAACCTCCGCCCATAAACTATTTAATGCACGAAAATTTTGCTAAAGTCGTCAAATCAAAGTCCGAAGAAGCCGAACTGCTCGCGCAGATTGATTTTGCGCGGCTGCCGCAACACATTGCCGTGATTATGGACGGTAACGGACGTTGGGCGCGGGCGAGAGGAAAAGCGCGCATTTTCGGGCATCGGGAAGGCGCGGAATCGGTTCGCGCAATTTTGGACACTTGCGCCCGTTTGCAAATCAAAGCCGTTACGCTTTATGCTTTTTCGACCGAAAACTGGAAGCGTCCCGAAACGGAAGTTTCGGGGTTGATGCAGATGCTCAAACTTTATTTAAAAAAAGAACTCAAAACCGTTCATAAAAACAACATTCGCTTTCAGGCAATTGGAAAAATCGAAGGTTTGAGCGCGGATTTGCAAAAACAACTTGCTTCGGCGATGGAATACACATCGAAAAACACGGGCACGATTTTGAGTGTCGCGCTCAACTACGGCGGACGCGCCGAGATCACGGAAGCTGCGAAAAAAGCCGCCAAAGATTTATTGAAAGAAGGAAAATCACTCGATGATTTACGCGAAGCGGACATCGAAGCGAATCTTTACACGCGAAATTTACCCGAAGTTGATTTGATGATTCGGACGAGCGGCGAATTTCGCATCTCGAATTTCTTGCTGTGGCAACTGGCTTACAGCGAAATTTACGTAACGCCGACGCTTTTTCCCGATTTTCGCCGCGCCGAGATTTTTCAAGCGATTATTGATTTTCAAAAACGCGAACGCCGATTCGGCGGCGTGTCATAGCTTACGAACCACTAGTATTTTTTTAATAGATTTAATCTGATAATTTTATATGATTGCACGGTTAAGACATAGTTTGCCCGATGTTAAAGCCTCTCTTCCATTGCTGATTCTGTTTGCCGTTGCGCTTCTTTTGATTATTTTTTTCGTTTTGTGGTTCGTTACGCAAGAAAGATATATTTATTTTTGGGATTACTCAAATTATTTTAGTTTGTACGCGGATTTAGGGCAAAAGTCTTTACAAAAACCGCTTAAAGCGCTTGATTCGATAAATGTATCCATCCGAAAATCCGATTATAACAACACGGGAGTAATCCTCTTAATGCCGTTTTACTACGTTTTTGGGGCGGGCAGGCTTGCTTATATCTCTTCTATTGCGGTTACTTACGCTTTTTCAATAATTGTTTTTTTTCCCTTTCTTTTAAGAAAGATTACTGATTTTGATTTTGGTTCGAGTAAAATCGAAAAGTTATTTTTTTTTACTATCGGAATTATCACGCTTGGTCTTTTACCGCAATTTTGGATACCGATTTTACTCGGCTATATTGATGTTGCCGGCGTTGGCGTGATTTTTCTTATACTTTATTTCTACTTTCGGAAAAAACTTTCTGAACAAAGTTGGAAGGAACTGATCAAAATCGGTTTGCTCCTTTGCTTGTTAGTTATTCTGCGCCGTTGGTATGCTTATTGGGTCGTTGGATTTTTTGCGGCAATGCTCGCACAAGAAACCTTAATTTTCTTCAAAGACAAGACAGGAATTAAAACCTTAAAACTTTCGCTCAAAAATATTCTGATTATCGGTTCAACTTCCGTTTTGGTCTTTTTTGCTTTAGCCACGCAAATTGCGTTTAAAATGCTGACAACCGATTACGGCGACATTTATTCGGCGTATCGGCAGAACGCAAACATTTTTCAGGATTTTGAAAAACTTTATGCTCATTTCGGATTAATTACCGTTTCGCTTTGTATTCTGGGAATTGTCATGATGTTTGCTAAAAAAAATCTGCGGCGTTACGCGCTTTTTCTGAGTGTTCTTTTTGCCGTGACGTTTTATTTATTTACCAGAACGCAGGATATTGATCTTCAGCATTATTACTGGGTGATTTCTATTCTGGTTATTTTTGTCGCAGTATTTATTATTGAATTTTACAAAAAACTTACCAATTTTTCTTTGAAAATCAGTTTCATTTTAATTTGGCTGGTGGTTAGTTTGGCTAATTTCTCAATCGTCTTTTCTTCAAATGCCGAGAGTTATCTGCACCCGCTGAGTTTTGCGTTTCCGAAAGTCAGACTTTATCCAAAGGTCAGAAATGACTTGGAGCAAATCCATCAACTACTGATAACATTAAATGATTTAACTCAAAATTCAGACAAAAAGATTTATGTTTTATCAAGTTCAATTAGTCTCAACAGCAGTATTTTGATAAATGGTTGTTATCAGTTTGAAACGGATTTACAAAACTTGAAAAAAAATATTCTGATTAGTAACGATGTGGATAAGCGCGACGGTTTTCCGTTTCAGTTATATAAATCCGATTATGTGGTCGTCGCCGATCCGCCGGGATTTCATCTTTTACCAGAAGACCAAAAAATTATTGTAATTCTTGCCGAACAATTTTTAAGTAAGCAAACTATCGGTAATGCTTATGTTAAACTGCCTTTTGAATTTACGTTGGATGACGGTCGGCAGGTTTTTATCTATCAAAAGGAAAGAAAATTTACTTCGGAAGAATTGTTAAAAATTTCCCAAATGTTCAACGAATATTATCCGAGTAATAAAGAAAAATTTGAAATTAGTCCTGAAATGATAAAAGAATTTAGTGAAAACTGATTTTTTTTCTGGATGATATGATTTCTCAGATTCACGCGATCAAAATTTTAAATGAATAAAAGAGTAATAACTGCACTAATCGCACTGCCGATTTTAATTTTATCAATCATTTTGCCGTATCTTTTGCCGCAATTTCCGCAGGCGAACTGGCTTTTTCTCGTCATTGCCGCGCTTGCCCTCGGCGCCGGACTTTTTGAATTTTTTATGCTGACGAAAAAACTCGAACTCAAAGCCGATGCCGGAATCGCTTATTTGGGCGCGGCGGCGTTTTTTGTCGCGTTTCTTTTCGACGCGCCGAACAAGGCACAGGATTTACTGCTTTTAACCATTGCACTGTTTTTGATTTTGGTCCTGATTACGCAAACATTTCGCTTTCAGGCGGATTTTTCAAAAATGCTGACGGGCGTTGGCGTGACGGTTTTGGGCGTTTTGTATGTCGCCTTTCTTGGCGGATTTTTGATCTCGATGCGCGTCGGTTTTACGGAAAAGCTCGTGCCGTTTCTTTCGACGAAACTTATCGCATTTTTCTTTCTCGTTGTGATGGGC
>JBDTZT010000408.1:0-4639 GCA_040005005.1 Actinomycetota bacterium | reverse complement strand
GTAATAAAGCGTAAAACAGGGATTTTGAATTGAATTATTAGAAATTTCAGTTAATATTCATTTTTCGCAAAGCAAATCGAATATAACAAAAAGTGAGGATTTAAAATCTTGAATAGTTTAACAAAAGCAGTAATTTTATTAGGCGTTATCTTAGCAATCGGTGCGGGTCTCGTGATTTGGAAAAACCGGACGAGCAGCGGTCATACGAGCGGCGAAGTGACCTTTAACACGATGACGAAAGAAGAAATGGAGCTTCTTTTGAAAGATGCCAACCCGATGGTGCTGAAACGTCTCGCGAGCGACCCGGAGATGAAGAAACAGCAGCTTGAAAGTATCAAACAGCTTCTCGCACTCGCCAGCGCAGCCCAAAAAGACCCGGCCGTCAACGACGAGAATACGCAAAAAGCGCTGGGAATCATTGATGGGGTCATCTGGGCGCGAACCTACGATCAGGAAATCAACAAAGATAAAGGTCCGATGCCGCCGTTTAGTTTTATCACCGAAGATCAGATTAAGGATTTTTACGGCGAAGGCGACGCGGTGAGTGCCGAACAAACGAAGCACGCTACCGAATTTCAGGAATTTCTTGATGTTCAATTAAATTTTGCCAAGAAAAACAAAACAACGCCGGAAGACACTGAACCTTCGGAAGAAGATAAAACCCAGATGCGTCAGGAATTCGCCAAGATTAAAATCTACGAAACGGAAGCGAAAGCCAAAGTAAGATCAGGCGAATTACCGGCAGATTTTGAAAAAAAGGTCGAGCTTCAAAGCAAATTACAGCAAGCGCAATTTTTGTCGCGGATTTATTCGACCGATGTTTTAGCTAAAAAAGCGGAAGTAACCGACGAAGATGTTCAAAAATACTTGAGCGAACATCCTGAAATCAATACGACGGAAGCGAAAAAAACGAAAGGCAATGAAGTTCTCCAACGTTTGAAAAACGGTGAGGATTTTGCCGCGTTGGCAAAAGAATTTTCCGACGATCCGGGAAGCAAAGACAAGGGCGGTCTTTACGAAGGTCAGACGGAAGGCGGCGGTTTCGATAAAACATTTGAAGCTGCGGCACTTGCGCTTGAACCGGGGAAATTCACGCAGGAACTGGTTGCTACGCCGTTCGGTTTTCATATCATCAAACTCGAACGAAAAGGTGAAGCCAAAGACCAAACCGGACAAGTCAAACAAAGCTATGACGTGCGTCACATTCTTTTTTCGACAATGGTCAAAGACCCGGAAAATCCGACGGCACGTGAAATGCCGCTCGATGATTTTGTCAAATCAAAACTCGAAGAAGAAAAACAAAAGAAGGTTTTAGACGACCTGGTGGCTGACAATAATGTGGTCATTGCCGAAGATTTTGAAATTCCGCCGGTTTCGGAAGATCAGATAAAGGAAATGCAGCAGAAACAGATGCAGCAGCAGATGCAGCAGCAGATGCCGCAGCAAATGCCGCCGACTTCGCAAAGCGATTCGACAAAACCGCCGAAAGACGCAAAAAAACCTGAACCGAAGAAACCTGAACCAAAGAAGAAGTAGGTTTAATGGACAATGAATAATGGAAAATGGAAAATAAATGATTTAAAATATTTTCCATTTTTCGTTTTCCGTTTTTCGTTATGATTGTTGGCGATTACCGTATCGAAATTATTCCCGATACCGAATTCAGACTCGACGGCGGGGCAATGTTCGGCGTTGTCCCGCGGGTGCTTTGGGAAAAGGCGTGTCCGCCTGATGAATTCAATCGGATTCGGCTGAATATGAATTGCCTGTTCGTCGAAACTCCGACCGAGCGAATCTTGGTCGAAACCGGCATCGGCGAAAAATGGACGGAAAAACAAACCCGAATCTACGGCATCTTCCGCGAAAAAACTTTTGCCGAGACAATTTTTGAAAAAACCGGCTGCACGCCTCGCGACATCACCATCGTCGTCAACACGCACCTGCATTTCGACCACGCCGGCGGCAATACGATTTTCAAAGACGAATTGCCGGAAGGCGAAAATCAAAAACCAAAAACCAAAGACCAAAACCCGGTTCCGCAATTTCCAAATGCACGTTATTTTGTTTCAAAATCTGAATTTAGCGCGGCGGAAAATCCGCTCGAACGTGACCGCGCCAGTTATCTGGCGGAAAATTGGCGACCTTTGCAGGAAAGCGGACAACTTGAACTAAAACCCGATAATTACGAGGTGGTTGAAGGTTTAAGTTTGCAAACCATTCGCGGACATTCCGAAACGATGCAAACCGTTTGTCTGAAACGCGGCGGCTTGACGCTTTACGGGTTTGCCGATTTGATTCCGACGCGGGCGCATCTTCCATTAGCGTGGATTATGGGCTACGATCTTTTCCCGACCGAAACGCTCGAAGCAAAGAAAAAATTAATTCCGCTCGCATTGCTTGAAAATTGGATATGTCTTTTTTATCACGATTTCACCCGGCCGCTTTGCCGTCTGACGGAAACAGGCGGTAAAATCCAGGCGGTTGCAATTTAATTTCGGGCAAATTATATTTTTGCAATCGTCGTTTACCTGTATCTTTCAATTGATACTTAGAATTCTTAAAAGGAGATTTGTGTGATATGAAAATAAATATTGCAGGTTCGGCACACGTCGGACCTGTCAAAAATGGTAATGCCGAATGGTTGGCATACGACGCGGCACTTGATACCCAAAAGAAAATGCTGGAAAAGGCAATCGGAATCATCAGAAGCAATATCAAAGGAAGCAAGGCGTGTAATGATGCGTTCAAAGCACTTCCCGGCGGTCGATCGTTTGATGACGTTTTTGATGACGATACCATTTGGATCAGTTATTGTCCGCTCAAGACGACCTACGCTTTTACAAATGTCGTTGGCGGAAAAGAAATTACGATTTGCGAACAAGCCTATATGTGGGGATATTGGACGGTGACGGGAACTCTGGTTCACGAAATGGCGCACACGAACGGAGCCGACGCGTCGACGCACGCCGCCGAAGGAACTCTTCTGTCGTGCGGTCTGGCAAAAGTTCACGACCCGAACATCATCGGAAGCCGCGAAACCGCGCCGGTTTACATTGCCTAAATCTTATCGAACGAAAACTGCGCTTCAAAAAAATCAGAGTTTAACCGCTCTGATTTTTTTTTGTTTTGCTTTATAATTTGAGTTTTGACTCATAAAAGAGAATTTTGGAGATTTATAATGAAAAAACTTATAATCGTTTTTGGATTACTGATATTATTCGGCTTATCCGCCCAAATCGGCTTTGGACAAACTGCTCCGCAAACCGATCAGGAGCGGCTCATCAAAGCATCCGGCTTTTTAGAAGCAAAACCTTTTGACAAAGACGCGAAAGAGACGCGTGCCTGGGCGATCAAATGGGCTTCGGAGACGACCGCAGTGACGGTTATCGTCTGCGGCGGCACGGGCGGTGTGCTTTTGGACAAAAAAATTAAATTCGGCGGCGAATTGCTTGGTCAATATTTGATTTCGATGACGGCTTTCAAACTTCAAAATCCTGATAAAGCCAATGACGAAAATGCCGCGCAGCTCGCCGGGATGGAAAGCGTCGTCAGGACTTATGAAGCGATGCTCAAGGAAAACCCAAAAGCCAAAGCGGCAAGAATGGACGATCTGTTAGGTAAAAGAAACGACGGAACGCTCGCCAAATACGTCGCCGATGCCGACTGCGGAAAGAAATAGTTGAATATTTCGCCGCCGATAACCTGAAAACCGGCAATAACAAGTAAAAATCGGCGCAGCGATTTGTGAAATCGTCGTTTAGCAATCGCAAATCGTCGTTTAGTAGTGTGAAATCATAGTTGAGTGGTTGGAAATCATCGGCGTAAAGTGAAAAATCGTCAATAAAGCAATCGGAAGTTAGTTTTGCATAATTTAGTATGAGATACGAACCGATCAAACACTACAGTGAAGCAGAAATTAAAAATGCCGTTAAAGAAAATAACGCAGATAAATTATTGTTAATGGTTTTGTCAGTCGCGCTATATTCCGACGAGCACGAATACGCCGAAAACTTTTGCGTTCAATTTTCAAATCACGAACACTTTAATGTGCGCGGTAATGCGATTCTCGGTTTTGCACATATTTCTCGAATTCATGGAAAATTAAACGAAATCCGAATCAAACCAATTATTGAGAATGCTCTTAAAGATGCAAGTGAATATGTGCGCGGTCATGCTGTTGATGCAATGGACGAAACGAAATTTTTCCTAAATTGGAAATATGAAATGCTAAAATCAAGCGTGATTTACGATAAAGATCCAAAAAAACAATTGAAAAAAGAAGAAAAAAGAGCGACTAAACTTTTACAAGGTAAAATCATAAAAAAAATCTGCCGAAGCAGAAAAGCAGAGATCATTATTGATTTCAAAGACGGAACGAGATTTTCTATTGATTGGCGCGGACACGAAAACGAATTAGATTTATCAATCACAGGAAATTTTGAGGAAAACGATTAATTAACAATGGAACAAGTAAAAATAGGAATCATCGGCGGCAGCGGTTTATACCAGATGCCGGAATTGACGGATATTAAAGAGACGGAAGTGGAGACGCCGTTCGGCAAACCGTCGGACGCTTTTATTATCGGAACTCTGGAAGGCGAGCGCGTTGCGTTTCTTCCGCGTCACGGGCGCGGGCATC
>JBDTZT010000407.1:0-4639 GCA_040005005.1 Actinomycetota bacterium | reverse complement strand
AGCAGCATAAAAGTCAGTCCGATGATCGCGTAATTAAGTTTATTGACGAATTGATTTTTGTTTTTCATATTTTTTCCTGATTGATTATTAATTAACTGATTTTAAGAAGATTAAATTTTCACCAAGCTACGGTAGCAATCGCTCGATAAAATCCCGTCCGTTAACGAGTATTTTGCCGTCTGATTGAAGCCCCCCGCCGATATTTCCTATACTGCCTCCTTCATCGTAATTCAGGACGACTTGTCCGGAATTGCCGAAACTCGCGTCTAAACTGCCTGACAGGGTAAAGCGAGTGACGGATGTTTTCTGAAAAAACAGCGCCCCGATATCGATATTAGCCGTCACGACAATTATTTTTTCGTCAGCCTGGTAAAACCCCTTTTTTGATAAAGCCTTCCGATATGGTGTGGTTCCGGCAGATGTCGTAATTTTACCGCCGGACCCGAAAGAGGCGTCTAAACTGCCGTCCGGATTATATCGAGCCAAAGCGATTAGATCGCCGTAAATATTTCCGACCGCCAGAATTTTTTGACCGTTGACGGTCGTATATTTATCGGGCTGGAGTGCGAGACTATAGATAACACCGGCCTCGCCGATGTCGGTCGAAACTTTGCCACCCGTACCGAAGCCGTTATCGAGAGTGCCGTCGGCGTTTAGTTGCACTAACGCGAAACTATCCGCGCCGTTGACCCGCGCCGTTCCGCCAACGAGAATTTTGTTGTTTGGTTGAAGCACGACGCTGTTGGCCGTATTGCGATTTTCGCCCCAACCCGTCACTACCCGACCGTTGCCGGAAAATGAAGTGTCGAGCGTTCCGTTTGAGTAATAGCGGGCGACGGCAAACTTCAAACTGTCTGCCGAAACCGAATACGTTGCACCGACGACGATGATTCTCCCGTCAGAGCGAATTGCCATGGCATTTGCAGAAGAAGAATCTAAAAAGTCAGTGATGACAAATCCGCTGCCGTTTCCGAAATTTGTATCGAGAATACCGTTTGAGAAGAATCGTGCGACGAAAAAAGAATTAGCTGAATCATTGCGGTGGTAGTAGCCAAAACTACCGCAAACCAGAATATTGCCGTTCGCTTGAATTGCCACGTCGCTCACTTGAATATCCGCATTCTTAAAAGTCAGCGAATCGCCCAAAAATCCGAAGCCGGTATCGGCTGATCCGTTGGCATTAAGACGTTTTAGTAAAAGGTAGGTGTCGTGAGTGATGCCGCTGCTGACAACCGTCTCTGAACCGGCGACGACAATCTTATTATCAGATTGCACCGCCATCTTAACTAAAGTGTATGAAGGGTAGATATTACCTGAAGTATAGGGGTTGGTATACATGAGTGAGCCGTTATTTCCAAAGGTCGGATCGGCATCGCCACTTGCCGCTTTCGTTGTCTCGGTCATCAAAAAAGCTAACTGTAAAATTAAGATTGCCGTAACTATTGATATTCGTTTGTTTTTCATAAATTGCTCTTTTTAATTTTCGGTACCGGTTTTATCTGCATAAATTTTTTTCTTTGTCCGGTATTTGCTCCTCTGCTATAATTTCGACACGGGATCAATGTTGAATCAAAAACAGTTTCCACCACGATCCGGCAAAATGTCTTTAATTTTTCGGCTAATTTTTGCTAATTTTTATAAACGCGATGAATAACGCAACGGAAACAAATATTTTCTTTGACGAATTTGAAGTCGATTTGCTCAAACGCAAACTGCTCAAAGGCGGTCAGCCGATCTATCTCAAGCCGAAAGCTTTCGATTTGCTGCTCACTTTCATCGGACATCGCGGGGAAGTTTTATCGAAAAATGATTTGCTCGATCTGGTTTGGGAAAATCAGATCGTCGAGGAAAATAATTTAACTGTGCACATCGCGGCACTGCGCAAAGCGCTCGGCGAAATGAAGAACGAACATCGTTTTATCATCACCGTACCGGGTTGCGGGTATCGCTTTATCAGCGGTTTAAATGAGCTCTACGGAAACGGCCTTGTCATTGAAAGACAAGAAATTCAGCGGGTCACCATTGAAGAAATTGAAAAGGAGAAAAGCCAAACAGCGATCAAAAAGGTAAGAAATATTTTGAGCCGTCCGAAAACTTATCTTTTGAGCTTCATTTCTTTGCTGCTTTGTCTGCTCGCGGGCGGGTATATCTGGTATGGTCGCCAAAAAACCAATGTTGCCTTTACGCAATCATTTAAAAATTTTTCGATCAAACGGCTGACCACTGACGGCAAAGTCACCGTCGCGGCACTTTCGCCCGATGGAAAACTGTTCGTTTATTCACATATTGACGGCGAACAGCAAAGTCTCTGGCTCGGCCACGTTGACGGCGGCGAACCCGTCCAGCTTCGTCCGTCAACTCCTCTAAGCTATTTCAGTTTAAGATTTACGCCGGATGCGAGCAGCATTTATTACTCATCGGGCGATGAAAACGGTAAAAGCGCGATATACAAAATACCGGTTTTCGGCGGCGCGCCGGAAAAAATCGAGGATACCAGATATCTCATTACATTTGCGCCTGACGGGAAGCATTTTGCCTTTGTGCGGCGCGATTCCGCAAGCACCAAAACCGTTTTAGCGATGTGCGAAGCGGACGGTAAAAACGAAGTTGAATTGGCCGCTTCGCCCGATAAAACAAATTTTGTCGCGGGGAGTGTCGCGTGGTCGCCCGACGGTTCACAGATTGCCGTCGCGGCAGGAAACGAAACCGACAATAATTATGAAATCCTGACAATTAATACAACTGACGGAAATATCAAAACTCTGACCGCTCAAAAATGGAGCGGGATTGGTGCGACGTCTTGGCTGGCGGACGGGAGCGGTTTGATTACCGTTGCCCAAAAAGGAGATTCCGTCCAAAAGCAGCTCTGGTTCGTCGCTGTTCCGGGCGGCGAGGCACAGCATTTACTGACCGATCTCAATCTTTACGGGACGATCATGCTGGCCGCCAATCAAGAAACACTGCTCGCTGTGCAGACCCAAACTCTGTCGAATATCTGGGTTGCGCCGGCCGCTGATTTAAGCCGGGCGAAGCAAATAACCACTGGTTCGATCGGACGGATCGACGGTTGGGCCGGACTCGAATGGACGATTGACGGACGACTGGTTTATACGGCTCAAATTAATGGAAATAATACGATCTGGACGATGAATTCAGACGGCAGCGGGCAAAAACAATTGATTCCTTCGGACGGCAACAATATTTATCCGAGCCTGTCGGCGGACAATCGTTTTTTAATTTTCCAGTCTAATCGGAGCGGCAAATACGCAGTTTGGCGGGCCAAACCCGACGGCACTGAACTAAAGATGATAACTGATGCGGACATCGCCGCCCAGCCGCACATTTCGCCCGACGGCCGCTGGGTTATTTACGTAACAAATCCCGAACAAACCGGTGAATTGTGGCGCATTTCAATTGACGGCAGCAGTGCGCCCGTAAAATTGGCCGACAATGCCTCTTGGGCGCGAATTTCGCCGGACAGCCGTTTCGTCGCCTGCGGTTATGAATCAGGCGGTCAAAAAATCGCGATTCTCCCGATCGACGGCGGTGAACCGCTAAAGTTGTTTGACATTCCCCGCTTGGCTAATATCAGGCAGGGAATTCACTGGGCACCGGACGGTAAAGCCATCACTTATCGTGATTGGGCAAACGGAATTTGGCGGCAGGATTTAGAAGGCGGTGAACCGAAACGATTGAAAGGTTTGCCGAACGAAAAAATTTACGCCTTCGAATGGTCACCCGATGGCAAATGGTTTGCCTTTACGCGTGGCGCGGAAATCCGCGATGTAATTCTCCTCAACAATGGCAGATAAACATACAGTTGGGGGGGCGTTTTCGACCAGAAGAATCCGACAAATCATCAAGCAAGATGCCGACGGGTCCGGTATTAAAAAACGGGATTATCCGCATTTATTTCGTCATAAAATCATCACTTGTCTGACGAGAAAAGGCATTATTAGCCTGAAATTGCAGCTTCTGAGCGGACACACGGAAGAATATGAATCGGCGTGCAAATGTTTCCGGTCAGATGATTCTGTGTGGGTTTATCGCACGTTCCCTCCCCTCTGTCCGTTCCGGTTTCGGTTTGCCAGAGAAAAAGAGCAATAATTTCTTTGGTCAAATCAAGTAAATATAATCAAAATCACCCCGTTTTGATTCGCAAAAATTTCAAATACGTCGGATTTCCAAAATGTCAGCTAAATCAATTCGGCGGCGAGTCGCGCCAGTTCCGTGACGGCTCGGTCAAAATCGGCGAAACGCGCGTCGTCGGTTTGACCATTTTTGTAGCGGTAAAAAATCTGCTGTGCGACGACGGCATTTTTGAAATTGGCGAAGACTTCAAAATATCGCAGATTGTCGAGGTTGAAATTTGTCCGCGTCTGGTAGCGTTCGATGATTTTTGTGCGCTCGAACCAGCCCGCTTGATTCGTCACGCTGGAAAATTTCAGGGTTTTCGATTTTTGTCCGGCGTAAACCCAGTAGCCGAGCAAAATTCCCAAATCTACCAAAGGGTCGCCCGGGGCGCGCTCATTTCCCAATCCAAAACCGCGACGACGCGCCCAACATCCTGGCGGTCGAGCATTGTGTTGTCCAATTTGAAATCGCCGTGCAGAAACGAATAGCGCGCCGGTTCGGTGGG
>JBDTZT010000406.1:0-4666 GCA_040005005.1 Actinomycetota bacterium | reverse complement strand
ATCCTTTGCTTTCCCATTCAAGCACCTTCGCAACCTGTTTTTGAATATTCACACCCTTGGCCGATTCCGCTTCGCGGCGCGAGATTTTGCCTTTGCCCGTCCAATAAGTCAACGCCGGATTGAATCTCGAATACCAAAGACCAACGGTGTCCTGATACGAACGCTTCGCCGCAATCTGACCGCCGCGCGGTGTAATTCGCAGATTCTTTTTGGCGGCTTCGGCGATAGCTTCGAGCAGTGCATTCATCGCCGGTTCCTGCAATTCAATCGTCGTTCCGCCGATATTTTGTGATTTCGGATTTGCCGACGACTGGTACAGCTGAACTTCCGAATCGTTGGCAAATACACATTTTACGGGAAATCGAACGCCATTCCCCGCAACAAATATCGCCCCGTATTCACGGAAAACACGGTCGGCAACCGAATCATTATCGACATCACAAACCTCTTCAAGCCTGATTCCAGTCGTTTTTTTACCGTTTTTGAAAATCTCCGCCTTTGCCAAACGCTCTTCCAAAACAAATCGAAAATTTGCGGTTTGCCCGTAAACTTGCAATAGATTGATAAAAAGCAATGAAAAAGCAATAAAAATCAGAACATTTATTTTTTTTAGATTCATAAAATATTCGTCAATACCGAAAAACTATCGCTCAATCACGGCATTATATCGTTTTCCGCCGACAAAACAAATAAATATTTCAAATTAATTATAAATCTAATGGTAAGTGCGTTCGTCCAAAATAATTTGGTAATCTTTGTCCACCAAAATCAGGCTTGATGAACGAGTTCCGTAAATCGGTGTTTCGATAAAAATCGCCGAAAGCAATTTTTCCCGTTCGTAACCGATTCCTGTATCAGGCAAATCTTGATCTTCGGCGAGGGTTTTATCGTTTAATATTTCAAATAAACTGTCTTTTTTGATTACATCATTTTCCAAAAGTATTGATAACTTATTTTTACCTTTTTGAACTTTGCGCCAAGGCGTATCAAGAAGATGATTGCTCAAGCCGTAAACTCCCTTTTCCAGCATTTTTATTTCATTTTCGCGGTTCGAATAGTAACCGATTTTGTCATTTGGCCGGTTAATTTCACCAAGCAAAAGATTAAAACCCGAATAATCTGCGGCGCGACTTTGTATTTTCTTCAAATAATCTTCGACCGATTCGTCGTTTTTCAAAAAATTGCTGACCAAATCTCCGCGTGAAAATTTGCCATGCGGCGCGTTCGGGTCGCGGTAATTCGTCACGGCCGCGAAACGTCCCGAATTTGTCATACCGAGCCAGGTTCCGCCGTGCACCAGATCGCGTCCCGCGAAAACTTGCGGTGAATCTTCCCAAAAATCGGCTTTTGCTGTCGGGCGTTCATAAAACTCATCCCGATTGGCCAGCAAAATCAAAGGATATTTGGAATGCTGTTGGTAAGCTAAAAATATTACGCACATTTTGGATTTCGGATTTCGGATTTCGGATTTCGGATTTGTTTACTGAAAACGAGTTTTATTAAATCACCGATCTTTGTTGGATTTACGCCAAGTTTTTGATTTTCCGCACCGATTTCAAAGGCAATTTTCCATTGCTCAAATAATATTTTGTAGGCTTCAAACAATGAATTTTCCGGATCGTAAATGCTCGTCGCTTCCGAAGTTACGCCGTTTAGCTCGACGATTTTGAAATTTTCGGCATTGCTGAAATCTTCAAATGATTTGACCCGAATATCAAATCTGCCGAAGTAAAAACCTTTATAGCCGCGACAAATTTCGTCAATTTTATTTTCCAAAATATCTGTTTTCATCCAGCCGCCGTCAAGAAAAATTGCGCCGCGTGAATGGGTTCCGATGTCTATAATTTGGACTTCTTCGCCTTTTGCCGGAATTGTTTCAAGTCTTTCGCGATTGCGTTCAAGATAACTTTTCGCCAGACAAATAGCGCGTTTGTCGCGCAAAATCAATTCTTCGAGCGAAGATTTGCCGTCGCCCTGCACGAGCGGAAACCGCTTTTCAGTAATGGCAAAAATCTTGCCTTTTTCTGCTTTCGGATAACGAAAATAAAAAACGCTCGTTTCTTCGCCGGCGGCAAATTCCTGCAAAATCAGATTTTCATTTGATAATAATTTGTTCTCAAGTTCTTCCAAAGCTTTGACAATTTGAACACCCAAACCGCGTTCGCCAACATCGGGTTTTAAAACAATCGGAAATTTCAAATCATTATCCGTCATAAAACAGGTCGCTTTTTGCAGTTTTTCTTCGGCGGAAAAATTTTTTGGTAAAAATAAATGTTTTAACAAGAATGGTTTGGCGGATTCAGATTGCCATAACCCATGTAAAATTTCTTCTTTCGATTCACCGACAAAGCCGCCGGCCAGAATCGCCGGATTTGCACAGGTAAAAACCGTCAAACTGCGAAATTTGACGGCGAGCCAAGCGATATAAATTACAACCGGAAGGTAAAAAACTCGCAACGACCAAAATTCCCATAAGAATCGGCGTTTGATTTTTCCCCACAGAATCCGTCTTCCTTTCCACGTCAAAAGTTGTTGTAAAATTCTGACAACAAAGAACAAAACGACGATTAGTAAAATCAATCCGAGCCACAGATTTTGATTAAACAAAGAATTTTTGACAACTTCTGCGCCAAGCCGAAAGGTTAAGCCGACTAAAATAGGTGTCCAAATCGCGACCGCAATCGAAAAATAAAGCGTGAATCGCCAAAACGATGTTTTCAAAACACCCGCTGCGAAATAAAGCGGCAAGCGAAGCCCGAAAACAAAACGGCTTATAAAAACTGTTTTCATTCCACGGCGTTCAAGCCAATCCGAGCTTTTTTCAAAAGATTTTTCAGATATAAAATAATTTATGAATTTTATTTTCAATGCCTTGCGCCCGAGCACACGTCCGGCGAGAAAAAGCAAAATATCGCCGACAAAAATCCCGAATGCACAACTTGCAATCGCCAAAGTCAGACTGATTTTGCCTTGCGAAGCCAAAACGCCGGCGCCGATGCAAGTTAAATCTTCGCTAATTAAGGTTGCTGCCGCAAAAATCACAAATAATGCGGCGGGTGAAAAATCTTCTACCCTGATATTCTGCGGTGCAAAAATATTGCTTTTCAACGCGGCAAAATTGTCGTCCAGATGTAGATTGAAGCCGATATAAAACACGGCCAGCAAAAACAAACAAACGCCGAAAGCCCAAAGCCATCGGCGTCTTTCCAAAATCTGACCGAGATAAATCATTATAAAATCAATGTTGTCAGAATTGACTGCCGTTGCAATCAAGTTTCCCGACCGCGGTTTTCCACGTCGCTACCTCTCTGTGTTCTGACTTAGAAAAAACATCTGCCCGATAAACGGAATTTCTTTGCGGTGGATGAAAAGAACAGCCAAACTTAAAACAAAAACCGTTATCGCCAAGCCGAATAATAAACCGCCATCGCCTTTGACAACCACGCCGAGTTTGGTTAAATGGCTGAAAATCGCGCCCGACATCGTACCCAAAGCTAAGACTGCGCCTAGCCAAGCGGTCGAAGGAATGAAAAGTAAAACGGTCGCGATGAGTTCGACAATTCCCGAACCGATCCGCCCAATGGCTTCATTATCGCCCATCAAAGTCGTAAAAATATACTTCGATTCTTCGGCGCCCGTAAATTTGAAATATAATGTCTGCAACAAAATAATTGCGATCACAATCCGAAAAATCCAACTCAAAATATTCATTTTTTTTCCTCAACCATTAAGCCGTTTGGCTTTTCCAAAATTCAAGAGTTGAAGGCGCCACACCAAAATCTTTCGGCACAGAAAAACCATACGCTGAAAGTTTTGCTACAATCAAAGCATAATGATGAATCGTATGGCTTTGCAAAAATTCGAGTTCACGCATTGCCGAGGATTCGCACCAGAGGCTTTCGATTGTTTCCGAGCGTACTAGAATCTGTCTTTCGAGCTTTTCGGACGTTAAATTTTCGAGTGCTGAAACTGTCACACTAAACCGCGAAATCGCGTATTGACGATTTGTTTCGATCTGTAAATCTATTTCACGCAGATTATAATCAAGTTTCCCTGATTCCAATCCCTTCAAAAGATTTGTGACAAAATCGAGATTATGCCGAAAATGTGTGCCGACACTTGCTTTTTCCGGTGTTTCGCACCGCGTAAAAAGCACGTCGTCCAGATTTTCAATCAAATCAATTCCCTGTCGCAAAACTGCGACACATTGCCCGACCAAAGATTTTTGTTCGCTATCGAAAACTTTTAATATTTGCACTTCAACTTTTTCCTTGCACAAGTTTGTCATCTCATAAATGTCGGACTGTAAGCAATTTATTCCAGATTTTTCAAGATTTCAAGTTTTATGTGGCTATCTTTAATAATCAAACGATTTCCCTGATTAATTTTTTAACGGCTTCAATGTGCGGATACATCAGCGTATCTTCTTCAATAAAAGGAACTTTTCCGCGGATTTTATCATAAACGGCTTGAGTTTTTTGTCCGAGTTTTTTGTCTGCGCCGATTCGTTTTTTACGGAAATCAACGCCTTGCGCGGCAGCGAAAAGTTCGAGCGCGAGAATTTGTTCGAGATTTTCGGCGATTTGGCGAAGTTTAAGCGCGGAAGTCGCCCCCATCGAAACGTGGTCTTCGACGTTTGCCGAAGTCGGGATCGTATCAACCGAAG
>JBDTZT010000013.1:0-15852 GCA_040005005.1 Actinomycetota bacterium | reverse complement strand
CGTCTTGTTCCCAAAAAACGTCAGCTTCTTCGGCGGGAAATAAATCGTGTTCGACCGTGCCGATTGCTTCGTTGCGGCTGCGTCCCATAAAGTTAACCATCGCATCGTTGACAAGCGTCAATTGATGCCGCCGGTTCTTGACGAAAATCGGGTCGCCGACGGCGTTGATAATGCGGTTAAAATAATCCCGCGAATTTTGCAGTTCCGTGTTGGTTAATAAAAGTTCTTCGGTGCGTTCCTGTACTCTTTGTTCCAAATTTTCATTGACGGAATTTAGAGATTTCGTGGCTTGTTTTAACCTGACAATAATATAGGCGATGCAGACCAGTAAAAGCACCGAAAAAACATACAGTAATAATCTGTAAGAATTGGCGCGGCTCAGTGATTGACCGTAATAAGAATCGTAAAGTTTGATGAGTTCTTCGATTTGGTCGGCGGTCGGAAGCGCGA
Organism: Actinomycetota bacterium; assembly: GCA_040005005.1. Lineage (GTDB taxonomy): Bacteria > Acidobacteriota > Blastocatellia > Pyrinomonadales > Pyrinomonadaceae > JAFDVJ01. Next base: position 15,402 of record JBDTZT010000013.1, on the reverse strand, counting down.
CTGTTTCTTTAATCAAGGTGTCAACTTCCGGTTTCAGTTTCAAAATAGTCTGGGCGTGTGAAATGCTTATTTCAAGGTCGGTTTTATCTTCGGAAGAGAGCTGTTTATTTTTGAACTCGTTCAATTTTTCAATATGTTTTGTAATTTCCGGTTCTAATTCAGTTTCAGTCAATAAATAATAAATCAAAGTGTCTTTTAACAAATTATTGAGCGATTCCAAACCGTTTGGTTTGGCACTTTTCGTTGACAGGTTCTTAATGAGATTTGAGGTCGTGACCGGGAAATATCTGATTGAATTGTTAATAATTGAGTTTCGTGATTTGAAACGCTCAATAAAAATTTCTTTTTGGACATCTAACTCGGCATAGTTCTTGAGTAGTTTATTTATTTCTTCTTTTCCGTCCTGATTAATAAAAGCCGGAATATTTTTGAGATTCTCCTGCAATTGATCTATTTGCACGGTGTCGGTCGTTAACAGATCGTAGGAATTTAACAAACCATAGCGCGACTCAAGAATATCCTTATCAAGCGTGGCATCAACTTCCTTGAGGTGATGCAAATCCCGGCTGAAACGATTATGGGCATCAGAATCAATAACGTTTGTTTTGAAAAACAAAAACGTCATCAGCAAAATTAAACCGATTCCGATAGCGATGTGTTTAAGACGTATATTCATGATTGTGGGTATCTCTTATATTCTCCGTTTAATGTCTTTAAAAATTTCACTATCGAATCAATCTCATCACGCGAAAGTTTTCGACCGAGTTGATATTTACTCATCACTTCGACCGCATTTTCTAAACTTTTGGCCGAACCATCATGAAAATATGGAAAGGTACGCGCGATGTTCCGGAGACTCGGAACTTTAAAAACATAGCGGTCATACTCATTTTTCGTAACATTATAGCGTCCCAAATCGGCCTTCGTGAGGTTCCCGCGGTCTTTGAAATATTCACCCATCACGCCAAATTCCTGAAAGAGATTGCCGCCGACATTTATCCCCTGATGACAGCTCACACAGCCGACGGTTTTAAATGTCCGGTAGCCCTCTTTTTCGTCTTTGGTCAACATCTCTTTCTCTCCTTTCAGGTAACGGTCGAAACGTGAATTTGGCGTCAGCAGCGAGCGTTCAAATTCCGCAATTGCGTCTTTAATATTTTGAGTTTGAATACCATTGTCGTAAAGCGCAGCAAATACCGAAACATATTCCGGCGAGGAATTGAGTTTTTCGATTATCTCTTCCCAATTTGACCCCATTTCACCGGAGGCGTGGGTCGGTCCGTCAATCTGGTCTTCGAGCGTCTCGGCGCGTCCGTCCCAAAATTGTTTGAAATTTAAGGAGGTATTAAAAACCGTTGGGGCATTGATTTCGCCAATTTGCCCATTTATTCCAATCGAATTTTTGCGTTGGTCGGTTCCTCCCAAATCCAAACTATGACAGGTGGCGCAGGAAATCGTATTATCGTGTGAAAATTGCACATCATTAAAAAGTTTTTCGCCGAGCGCGACTTTCTCTGAATTGAGTTTAATTTCAGATGGAATCGGCAAAATCGGTTCATCACTGCGTTTCGAGGCTTGTGAATCGGTTAATTTTTGTGAAGTGATGGTTTCGATTGTGGTTTGTTTACAAACGGAAATAAATCCGACGAAAACGAGAAAAACCGTGATACTCAATAACTTTAAGGCAAGTTTTTTTGTCAGCATTTTTATAGAAAAGTCCAAATATCAAAAAAGCAGTTATCAATTCCGGAAGACATATTTCTCCCGTTTTCGATAATGCCACTTTAACTTATCGGACTTTTATTTTCGGACTTTAATCGGCGGGTTGTATTTTACGGCATTAAATTTGCTGTAATCGGGCTGAGGGTTAATCCACACATCGTTAAAACACTCAAAAAATAAAATATATTTTGATGAAAACTACGCCGATCGAAAATATTCTAATTCGCGCCAGTAAGTATTCACATTTAACCGTTCCGATTGCGGCGGTTGTGATTTTACTGGTTTTGCTCGTGCCATTGCCGTCATTTCTGCTTGATGTTTTGATCAGCTTTAATCTGATGCTGTCGGTGGTCGTGCTGCTCGTTTCGATGTACACGCAAGAGCCGGTAAAATTCACTTCCTTTCCGAATATTCTGCTCCTCACGACGCTTTTCCGGCTCGCCTTAAACGTCGCCACTTCACGTCTGATTTTGACGGACGGAAGTTCGGGCGGAACCGCCGCCGGCACAGTCATTAAAGCCTTCGGCGAATTTGTCATCGGCGGAAATTACGTCGTCGGGGTTGTCATTTTCCTGATTTTGCTGGTCATTCAATTTCTGGTCGTCAATCACGGCGCGGTGCGCTCGTCGGAAGTTACGGCGCGTTTTACGCTCGACGCGATGCCGGGTAAACAAATGGCGGTTGACGCGGATTTAGCCGCCGGAATGATTGACGAAGCGGAAGCGAAACAACGCCGTAAAGACATTAACCAAGCCGCCGAATTTCACGGCGCGATGGACGGCGCGATCCGCTTTACGCAGCGCGACGCGGTGGCTTCGATAATCATCGTGACGGTCAATATCTGCGCCGGGTTTGCCATCGGAGTTCTGCAACACGGATTACCGCTCGCCGATGCATTAAAAAATTATACGATTCTGACTGTCGGCGACGGTGTGGCGGCTGCCGTTCCGTCGCTTTTTATCTCGGTCGCGGCGGCAATTATCACCATCCGCTCGGCCACCGAATCGAGTATGGGCGCGGAAATGAGCGGACAATTACTCGACAATCCACGCCCTTTATTTATCGCCGCCGGTGTTTTAACTTTTCTGGGAATTTTGCCGGGAATGCCGCATATTGCCTTTTTGACGTTAGCTTTTGGTGCCGCCGGAATCGCCTATTTGTCAGGACAACAGGCAAAAAATACGGTTATTAAAGCGGAAGAAAAAGAAGACGCGGAAAAAGATGCGGAAACCGCCAAACTTCCTGAACGAATGGAGAGTTTATTAAAGGTTGATGCGCTTGCTTTGGAAGTCGGCTACGGTTTAATCGGCTTGGTCAGCGCGGGCGATTCCTTCCTCAATCGAATTCGTGAAATCCGTCGTCAAGCCGCCACTGAACTCGGCATAATTGTTCCGTCGGTTCACGTTACCGATAATTTACAGCTTCCGCCGCGGGAATATTCAATTCTCCTCAAAGGCGAAAAAATTTCCAACGGCGAGCTTCATCCCGAAGGTTTCCTGGCGATTGATCCGGGCGTCGTGCGCGAGAAAATTCAGGGCATTGAAACAAACGATCCGGCTTTCGGAATGCCGTCCGTTTGGATTCGGCGCAATGAAGACCGCGACCGCGCCGTCGCCGCCGGTTACACGGTCGTTGATCCGACGACCGTCATCTGCACGCATCTTTCCGAAATAATCAAGCGTTACGCCAATGAATTACTCGGCCGGCAAGAAACCCGTGCTCTGCTTGACGCGCTCGCTGAATCGCATCCGAAAACCGTTGAAGAAGCCACGCCGAAAGTTCTTTCGCTCGGCGAGATTCAGCGCGTTCTGCAAAATCTGTTGCGCGAAAGAGTTCCGATTCGTGATTTGGCGACGATTCTCGAAGCGATTACAGATGTCGGAGTTGTGACGCGCGATGTCAATGCTTTGACAGAAGCCGCCCGCGTTTCACTTGCCCGAACTATCTCGGGAAGCCTCGCCAATGAAAGCGGCGAACTGACGGTTTTGACTCTCGACCCGCGGCTCGAAACTCAATTTGCCGAACGGCTCGGATTGCTCGGCGGCGCCTCGCAACAGGTTATTGAGCCTGAATTCGGCAAGCAATTACTGGAAAAAATCGAAACGGCGTGCCGCGCGGCGGTGATGTCGCAACCGGTTGTTTTATGCTCCTCGATGGTACGCCCGCATCTTAGAAAACTTACGGAACGGTTCTTGCCTGAACTAGTTGTGATTTCCCACGGCGAAGTCGGTTCAAACGTCAATCTTGTTTCGATGGGAATGGTTAGTTAGAGAAATAAACTGAAGATGAATATAAAAAAATACCGGGCAACAACGACGCGTGAAGCGCTTGAAAAGATAAAACAGGATTTAGGCGAAGATGCGCTCGTGCTGGAAACGAAGCAGGTTCGCACCGGCGGATTTTTGGGTTTTGGGTTGGGCTCGGGTTTTCAAATCGAAGTCAGTGCCGCGGCGCCCGACGGTTTCTCAAAATCTACATCTGAAAAAAAATCCAAATCAGGCATTTCCTCCAGCCGGATTCTCAATCTGACTGACGACACGGTTGCCGCGCCGCCGGTTTATCATCAGAAGAATATTGTTTCGAAAGGCAATATTATGGCGGCATTGTCGGCCCGCGCCGCGACCTCAAACGCCTTTGAAAAAGAAATTTCCAATATTCCCAAAATGCTGACCGGCGAATCTTTTACAGTTTCGCCAAAAATTGAAGCGGTCGAAGTCAGTTCCGATGCGCCGCGGATCGTTCACCAGAAAAAAGAATCTCCGAAACAATTGCTTCCGGTTCAGGAAAATACTTCCGTCAACATGGTTGAAAAGCCGGCGGCAAATAATTCCAACCGCGAACTTGAACTGCTCCGCGCTGAAATGCGCGAACTCAAATTTTCCGTCAATTCCTATGCCAACCGCCAAAATGTAAATATGTGGCAGAAAGAAGTCAATTTAGATTTGCTTGACGAAATTTTTGAATCGCCTTTTTATGAAACGTATATGGAGCTGACCGAAACGGGCATCTCACAGGAACTCGCCCGCGCCTTTATTTTGGACATCATTCCGCATTACAAAGATAAAAACATCGCGCCCAATGAAGTTTCGGAAACGACTCTGTTTCGGGCAATTTCGAGACTGTTTAAATTTTCTCCCGACGCTTTGCAGCTTGAAAAACCAACTGTTCTGGCAGTTATCGGCGCCACCGGAGTCGGAAAAACAACGACCATTGCCAAACTCGCGGCCCGCGCCGCGCTGCACGAACGCCGCCGCGTCGAACTCGTCACGCTCGATACGTATCGAATCGCCGCCGTCGAACAATTAAAAACTTACGCGGAAATTATCGGCGCCGGTTGTCACGTCGTGCGCTCGGTTCTCGAACTCGACGCGGTTTTACGGCGAATGCCAAGCGAGGCTATCGTTCTGATTGATACGACCGGCAAAAATCCGCACGATTTAGCCGATCAATACGAACTTTCCGATTATCTTCAACAACGCCCCGAAATCCGCAAATGTCTGACGGTTCAGGCGACCACCAATCAGCTCGACGCGGTTGCCGCCGTCCGAAAATTTGAAATGTATGGCGCCGATTCGCTGATTTTGACAAAACTCGACGAGACTTTGCGTCCGGGCGCGATTCTCGAAGTAATCGCCGAAAGCAGCCTGCCGGTGGCATATCTCTGCAACGGACAACGGGTTCCCGAAGATTTACAGATTGCCACACCCGAAACTTTAACCAATCGAATATTAGGTAAAAGATAAAATGAACGACCAAGCTTCAACATTAAGAATTATGGCTTTAACATCACCATCCATTAACACGACCGACCAAATCACCTTAACAAAAAATATCGCTCTTAAGAAAACGGGCAAACAAGTCCGCTCGCTGGCCATTACCGGCGGTAAAGGAGGAGTCGGCAAATCGAATCTGGCGGTCAATCTGGCGTTTGAATTAGGCGCTCTCAATTATCAGGTTGGATTATTAGACGCTGATCTGGGTTTGGCAAATGCCGATATTTTATGCGGCATTTCGCCAAAGTTCCATCTCGGACACGTCGTTACCGGTTTGAAGGATTTGGAAGACACCATCATAAAATTGTCCGATAATGTGAGCTTGATTCCGGGCGGCAGCGGAATTGAAGAATTGGCAAAGTTTTCTTTTGCAGCGCATCCGCACATTTTAGCCAAATTGCTGATGATGGAAGAAAATCTCGACTTTATGTTGATTGATACGGCCGCCGGAATTGCCGAAAACGTCCTCAGCGTATTAATTTCAGCCGCGCAGGTAATCATCGTCGCAACGCCTGAACCAACCTCAATTGTTGATGCCTATGCGACCATCAAAGTAATTTTGCGTCACGCACCCAAAAAATCAATTTCGATTGTGGTCAATAACGCGGTCGGAATCGGCGATGCCGAACAGGTTTTCAATTCGCTTAATTCGGCTGTTCAAAACTTTTTAGGTCACCGGGTCGAATTTTTGGGAATGATTCCGCACGATGCGCAGCTGCCGCAAGCCGTTCGCGAGCAAGTTCCGCTGGTTCACTTCGCGCCTGATTCACCGGCGAGCCGCGCCATTCGCCTGATTGCCAAACAGCTTCATAACCAAAAGCAAAAAAATACGGGCTTTGCCGAAGTCCAATCGTTTTGGGATATGTTATCAAAAAATTGATTTTAATTTTGGTGATTTGAGACTTACAAAAAATGCTTCAATATTCAGCACCGACAATTTATCAAAAGGTCAACGCCTTTTCTTCCGCCAATTATGCACAGGATGAACGCGAGTTTTTAATTACCTCGCATCTGCCGAAAGTAAAATATATTGCTGACCGGATTGCCGCCAGACTTCCGCCCTCGGTTGAACGCGACGACCTCTACGGAGCCGGTGTCGTCGGTTTGATTGATGCGGTCGAGCGATTCGATGCGTCGCGCGGAATTGCCTTTACGACATTTGCCGAAATGCGTGTCCGCGGAGCGATTTTGGATAATCTGCGCTCACTCGATTGGGCTTCGCGTTCGACCCGCCGCCGCGCCCGCGAAGTGCAGGCTGCGTATTCACAAATTGAACAGCAAAACGGTCGTCCCGCCACCGAAGATGAAGTTGCCGAGCGAATGAAAATGCCGCTCGCCGAACTTCACGAAACTCTTCAAGACATTCGCGGATTGACGATTACAAATCTTGACGACCGCGACGATGAAACGGGTTTGAGTGTTTCCGATATTATTGCCGATAAATCAATTTCCGCACTCGACCGGCTCGAAGAATCGCAACGCCGCCGATTGATTGCTAAATCAATTGATAAATTGCCCGAACGCGAACGTCAGGTCATCGCACTATATTATCTCGAAGAATTAACAATGAAGGAAATCGGCGAAGTTTTAGGCGTCACCGAATCGCGTGTTTCACAACTGCGGACACAGGCGGTTATTCGTCTGCGGTCGAATTTACCTAAATAAAAATGGAAGAAGAACTCTTATCGAATGAAGAAATGTCTGCGCTTTTGCCGGAAATTCCGGCGGACGAGGCGGCCAAAGAACGCGAAAAACGGCGGCGGGCGGTGCCTTACAATTTTCGCCGTCCCGACCGTCTTTCAAAAGAACAGGTGCGTTCGCTTTATCTGCTTCACGATATGTTTGCGCATAGTCTTTCTTCGCGTCTGCCGCTTTTTTTGCGGGTGGCTTCGGAAGTCAATTTAATTTCGGTCGAACAACAATCTTACGGCGATTATATGCGCGGTTTATCCGATCCGACCACAATATTTTCGATTGCCGCCGATAATTTGCGCGGTGTTTTTGCGATTGAAATGAATAGCTCAATTGCCTTTCCGATTGTTGACCGAATGCTTGGCGGCGAAGGCCATGAAACGACCGAAAAAAGAGCCGCCACCGATTTGGAATTAAACATTTTGGAAGGTTTTTTAAAGCTTATCACGGATAATTATGCGGAAGTTTGGAAAACGATGATCGAATTTGAAACCAAAATCATCGGGCGCGAAACTCGTTCGCAGCTCGTCCAGATTGTCGCGCCGAATGAAGTGGTAGCTTCTGTCGTTTACCAAATTCAAATCGGTGAAGCGCGCGGTTTGATGAGCATTTGCCTGCCCGTCGCGATGCTCGAACCGGTGATCGCCAAATTCAGTCAATCAGCCAATTCGTCCGGTGATACAACTTCTCCCGAGGCCGCTCATTTTTTGCTCACAACAATTTCAACCGTGCGGTTTTCGGTTGCCGCCGAACTCCAAAAAGTTCCCGCCGCCGTCAGTGATTTGATGTCTTTGACGGTCGGTGACGTTTTGCGGACCAATCACAGCATCGAAAAACCCGTCAATGTCGGCATCGGCGGACTGGTGAAATTTTCCGGCAAACTTGCTTCGCTTGACCAAAAATTAGTTGTCCAAATATCCGGGGAAACTGCTTTAAATTACTCTAAAGACTTTGCTTAAAACATTTATATTATGCAAGAAAATGAACCTGTCAATAATATTAATCGCCTGCTCGATGTCGAAATGAACGTCATCGTCCGTTTCGGCAAAACGGAAATGCCGCTTCGCGAGGTCGTCCATTTCAGTGTCGGTTCGATGATTGAACTCAACCGGACGGTTGACGAGCCGGTCGAACTGCTGGTCAACAACTTCCCTTTTGCACGCGGCGAAGTGGTCGTGATTGACGGTTATTACGGCGTTCGCGTAACGGAGATCGGTTCACCCGAAGAACGCTCGCGGACACTTCTTTCAAATCCCGAAACGATTAAAACGAATGAGGTTGAAGTGGGCTTGTTTGACGAACCGGCACGCCCGTCTTTAGAAGAACCCGAAATTGAAAAAACAAACGAGGTCGAATAATGAATTTAGAAATACAAGTTGCATTTGCCGCCCTCCTGTTTGGCGTGTTAAGCGTTATTTTAACCTTAACTTGCTACAAAAAAATGCGAACTCAACGCGATTTACTCGAATTTGTCGGTAAACAGGTCGAAGATTTAGAGGAAGTTTTGGCGAAAAACAAAGAATTACTCGAAACAAATGCCCAACGCGTCGGCGAACAATCACGGCGTATCGCCTGGCTTGAAACCCGAATTCGCCAGCCGAAACAAGCAAGTGAAGAAACAGTTGCCGAACCCGAAACAAATGATTCGCCGAAAATGAATATGACGGAACGCCGTCATCGCGTGATTACGCTCGCGACCCGCGGACAAAATGCGGAAACAATTGCGATGACACTCGGAATGCTGCCCGGCGAAGTTGAACTTATCATCAATCTCAATCTCGCCTCGCAAAACAAAAAATAATATGAATTACGGACTTTATTCGATTTTTCTCGGAATGCGTTCGCGCCAAAAAACGCTCGATGTGCAGGCAAACAATATTGCCAATGCTTCAACGACCGGTTTCAAAGCCGAGCGTTTGCTTTACAGTACGTTTGAAGCCGCTAAAAAAGGTACGAGCGACAAACAAAATCTCGTCGCGGGCGTTTTAACCTCCGGTTCATCTGATTTTTCCGAAGGTGCCTTACAGCAAACCGGACGCTCGTTGGACGTAGCGATTGAAGGCGATGCTTTTTTGCAGATTCAAACACCGCGCGGCGTTCGATTTACCAGAGCGGGCAACCTTTCGCTCAATGCCGACGGACAGCTTGTGACCAAAAACGGCGATTTGGTGGTTGGCGATAACGGCGCCATAACCGTTCCGCCCGGCGGCGAAATCACCATCGGTGAAGACGGCAATCTGGCGAACGGCGGACAAACATTCGACCGTTTGAAACTCGTTCGTTTTAACAGTCCGACCACTGCTTTGATGAAAGAGGGCGACTCGCTTTTTATGGCGACGGGCGCGGAACAGCCGCAGGGCAACATCAATTCAAAAGTAGTTCAGGGTTCACTCGAAAATTCAAATATCAATTCCATTTCCGAAATGGTCGCGATGATCAACAACAACCGCGAATTTGAATCGCTTGAAAAATCTATGTCGCTTCTGATGAACGACATCGGACGCAAAATTTCCGGTGACATCGGAAAAATGTAAATTCAGGTTTTAGGTTTTGGGTTTTGGGTTTTTGCTTCAAACTTTCAGTTTCATTGAAATAATTTCTGCCAAAAACCAAAAACCAAAAACCTAAACACCAAAAGGAAAAATTATGCCAAATAGAGCTTTATTAACAGCTGCGACCGGAATGCAGGTTCAGCAGCAAAACGTGGATAACATCGCCAATAATCTGGCAAACTCTTCGACCGTCGGTTTTAAGCGAACGCGGCTCGAATTTCAGGATTTGCTTTATCAAAATATGCGCTCGGCGGGCGGCGCGGCAAATGCTTCAACGCCGCTGCCGGTCGGCTTGCAAATCGGTCTCGGGGCGCGAACCATCGCCAGCGAAAAAATCTTTATTCAGGGCGATTTCAAACAAACCGAAAACCCGCTCGATATGGTCATTGAGGGCAGCGGTTTTTTCCAGGTTCGCCAATCAAACGGCGATTTGAGCTACACCCGCGCCGGACAATTTCACTTAAATAATCAAGGTCAGGTCGTCACCGCAACGGGCGAAACACTTGAACCCGCAATCACGATTCCGACCGAAGCAACCAGTGTCACAATCGGCAATGACGGAACTGTTTCCGTCACTCTGCCCGGTCAAAACACGGCGCAAAACGTCGGTCAGATCCAACTGGCGATTTTTGCCAATCCGGCCGGTTTGGAAGCACTCGGACGCAATCTTTTCAAAGACACCGGCGCGTCGGGACAAGCTACCGTCGGTTCACCGGACGCCAACGGTATCGGACGCATCAATCAAGGTTATGTTGAAAATTCAAACGTCAACGTGGTCGAAGAACTCGTTAATATGATTTCCGCGCAGCGCGTTTACGAAACAAATTCAAAAGTAATCACGACCGCTGACCGAATGCTCGGCACGATCAATCAAGCCGTTTCTTAATCGATAAAGGATAAGGGTTGAGGGATGAAAAAAACACTACTCGTTTTATTCTTTTTTGTTTTATCGGTGATTTCTGCTTTTGCCGAAAATCTTTCAACCATCCGCGTTTCCTCGGAAACGACTATCGAAAATGATGTCGTCAAACTCGGAAATATTGCAGAGATTACGGGCGAAACCGAGAAAATCGAAAGATTAAAAACGGTTTCGCTCGGCTATTCGCCAAACGTCGGGGTCACGCGCGAAATCAGCCGCGAGCAAATCACTTTGGCAATTTCCGCCGCCGGATTTTCGGAAAGCGAAATTGTTTTGGATTCACCGCCAAAAATTCTGATTCGCCGCGCCGGACAAACGGTTTCTCAAATTCAATTCCGCACCGTGATCGAAACTTTTCTGACGAATAAATTTTCCGGCGATCAGATTTCGGCGCAGATTATAAGGCTTGATCTGCCTGAAATTTTGCAAGTTCCGAAAGGAATAATCGAAATTCGCCCGAATTTTTCGACGGTTCAGAATTTTTTTCAGCCGTTCTCAGTTCCCGTCGAAATCAGAGTTGACGGCAAAGTTTTTCACCGAATATCCGCTAATATTGAAATCGAAGCCTTTGCCGAAGTTTTAGTCGCGACGAAAGATTTAACGGTCAATTCGAAAATTTCGGAATCCGACGTGCGGCTCGAAAAACGGCGAATCGAAAAGCCGATTACAAACTATTTGCGCGAAACCGCCAAACTTCGCGGTCTGATGTTGATAAAAACAATCGCCGGCGGCACGGAAATCACCATAGATTCTTATGTTGCGGGCGTCGTCATCAAAACCGGCGACCCGGTTCGCGTCGAAGCGCAATCGGGCAAACTCAAAATTATCATCAGCGGCGAAGCACGGGCGTCGGGCAAAATCGGCGACCGCATCGCTGTCAAAAATCTTCAATCAGGTTCGATTCTGCAAGCCGTCGTCGTTGACGAAGGATTGGTCAGAGTCTTGTTTTAAATATATGAAACTAAAAGCATTTTCGATTTTATTAATCATTCTTCTCGGCTTTTCCGCCGGCTTTTCGCAGGACAAACAGAATAAAAAAGAGAAAAAGAACAGGAACAAAAGCGTTCCGCAGTTAGCGGTCGTGCAGGTTGAAGAAAAACCGCCGACGATTCCCGTTCCGGAAACAATCAAACCTTTAAACGGCTCACTGTTTACGGATAACGCTACGAACGGGAATCTTCTTCGTGATTTTAAAGCGCGGCAAGTCGGCGATTTGGTTTTCGTTGATGTCGTCGAAGAAAGTACGGCAACCGTTACATCGAGCGCGAAACGCAACCGCGATTCGGGAAATTTGGGCGGAATCGTGCCGCTCGTCAGTGCTTTGCCGATCAACGGTGCGTCAACCGCCGGTTCGGTTCTGACCGGACTCGGACAACGCAAGTTTGAGGGCTCCGGCAGCACTAAACGAACCAGCAGCGTCACGGCGCGAATCACCGCCCGTGTCATCGAAGTCTTGCCAAACGGCGATTTACGGATCGAAGCCGTCAAGATTGTGAAGGTCAACAAGGAAACCGAGCAAGTCGCCGTAACCGGAATTGTGCGGCTCAGCGACCTCGCCGCCGACAATTCTATCAAGACACTTTCGATCGGCGATTTGCGCGTCGAATACAATGGCAAGGGAATTGCATCAGCTGATAATGCACCGGGCTGGTTATTCCGGTTTTTCGATAAAATATCTCCGTTCTAGTCCGATAGTTAAACGGTCGGTCATTTTGATAAATGGCTGACCAATTTTTCAAAAAATGCTTAAACACACGGAAAATAAAGAGTTTTCAGCAATCTTTAATAAATTTATACCACGCTTTTTAATGGCAATCGGTTTACTGATTGTCATTTTTCCGTTTGTTCTTTACTGTCAACAAACGGACGCGGCGTTGGCGGTTCGTGTCAAGGATTTGGCAGACATCGAAGGCGTGCGCTCAAACCAACTGATCGGCTACGGTCTGGTGGTCGGTCTCAATCACACCGGCGACCGCGTTCAGCAAAATATATACGCCCGCCAAACTTTGCAGAATCTGCTCGAAAGAATGGGAATTTCAACCGAATCGGCGGGTCTCAAACCTGAAAACATTGCGACCGTTTTGGTCACGGCCAATCTTCCGCCGTTTATCCGGCAAGGTTCAAAAATGGACGTGACGGTTTCTTCGATCGGCGATGCGAAAAGTTTGCAGGGCGGAACATTGATTCTCACGCCGCTCAAAGGAATTGACGGGCAGGTTTATGCCATCTCGCAGGGTTCGGTTTCAATCGGCGGAATATCGGCGGGAACGGGTGGAAATTCGGTTGAAATCAATCACCCGACCGTCGGACGCGTGCCGAACGGCGCGACCGTCGAACGTGTTGTTCAAACCGAAATAGCTGCGAACAATCAATTAACTCTGGTGCTCCGCAACGAAGATTTTTCGACCGCCGCCAAGCTCAACGAAGTAATAAACGCAAAATTCGGCGCCGGAACTGCAAAAGCTCTCGACGGCAGAAACATCGAAGTCACCTTGCCGGTAAAATTTGCCGACAATCACGTCGGATTTATCGCCGAGCTTGAAAGTTTGAGTTTAGTTCCCGACAAAATCGCCAAAATCGTTATCAACGAACGCACCGGAACAATCATTATGGGACGCGAAGTCCGGATCGCGGCGGTTTCGATCTCGCAGGGCGGCGTAACGGTTAAAATCGGCACCCAATTCGAAGTTTATCAACCCGCGCCGCTCTCAAAAACCGGCGACACGACGGTTGTTCCTTCGACCACGGTTGATGTCAAAGAGAAAAAGGTTGAATCAATTATTTTGCCCGACGGCGCGACAGTTGACGAAGTTGTCCGCGGTCTGCGCTCGCTCGGCGTTTCCGCCCGCGACGTGATCAGCATTTTACAAGCCATCAAAACCGCCGGAGCGATGAACGCCGATCTGGAAATGCAATAAACCGAAATGAATTTTAGCCCGCTCGAACAAATCAAAACAATCGTCAGCGCCGATAAAACGGCGCCAACTCCGCCCACGCAAGATGCCATGCGCAAGGCGGCGATGCAGTTTGAAGCGATTTTGCTGCAGCAATTAACAGCTTCATTGAACGGCACGACCAATGAAGATAAAGATGAAGATTCGCTTTTCGGCGGCGACGGCGGAACAGATCTGGCGAAGAAAATGTTTTCCGAACAGCTGGCGACGACAATGTCGCAATCGGGCGGAGTCGGTTTAGCGGATATGATTATGCAGAAATTCGGCGCGGTTCAGACAAAACCCGTTACGAATAATATCAAAAGTCTTTCTAACGCAATCACGGCGATCAAAGAAATCAAGCAAAATCTTGCGGCGCAAAAAACTTCTCAAAAAAATGTTTCTTCCCTGATTAATAAATCGGCGAAACTTGAGCCGCTTATCAATAGTTCAAATAATTCCGAGGAAGCTCAAATAATCTCGACATTCGATGACGACATAAAAAAAGACGGGCTTGACGAATCGCTCAAAAATTTGATGCTCGATGGAAAAATTCAGAATTCGACCCGCCCGCGCATTATTCCGAATTCGCCCGTGCGGCAGATTTCAACCGTTTCGCCGGCGACTGATGTTTTACCAATCAATTCAGCCGTCAAATTAAATTACCAAATGCCGGTCAACGGGCGCATTTCATCAGGCTTCGGAAACCGTTTTCATCCGATTGATAAGAAAATCAAATTTCACGACGGGATTGACATTGCCGTTCCGGTCGGCACTAAAGTTGTTGCGGCGGCTGACGGTATTGTGAAATTTGCCGGTTGGAAAGGCGGTTACGGAAACGTCGTGGTAATTTCCCACGCCGACGGAAGCGAAACCACTTACGGTCATAATTCACAACTGCTCGTTACCGAAGGTCAAAAAGTCAGCGGCGGCGAACAGATTTCCCTTTCCGGTTCGACCGGAAAATCAACCGGACCGCATGTTCACTTTGAAGTGCGTCAGAACGGGCAGCTTGTAAATCCCCTCAAATTTTTGTCTAATGTTTTACCGATAAATGCCGAAAGGTAAATACGGAGCAGAATTTTTGAGGAGTTTTGATAATGCCAAATAAAATAAACATAGATAAGATAAGTGAATTTAGTCCGATCCGCGCAATATCACAGAGCGATATTAAAAAAGCGAGCGGCGAAACAAACAAGCCGGTTGAAGTTAAAAAAGCGAACAACGAAGATAAACTTGATTTTTCAAGTCGCGCCTCCGAAGTTGGAAAACTCGTCGAACAACTAAAAAGTTTGCCTGATGTCAGAGAAGAAAAAATCAATCAATTACGCGAACAAGTCGCGACGGGAAAATACAATCCGTCAAGCAGCGATATTGCCGCCGCGATATTAAAGGACGAAAATATTTAATTGCGTCCAGAATGTTAAAGTTTTTGTGTTCGGCGGTACTTTCAAATTTTCAAGGTAGAAAATTTCTGTTATGCAAGAAGATTTAATCAAAAAAATTGCAAATTTGATGACCGAACAAGCCACCGCTTTTACCAGTCTCGATTCGCTGACCAAACAACTGATTGTCGCGCTCGTTCGTTCTGAGCCGAACAATATCGAATCGTTATCGCGCACCGGCGAAACGGAATTGATGCGAATGCGTGCGCGTCTTTTGGAAATCACCACCACTTTGACCGCCGTGGGCCTAGCCAGCCCACCAAGCTGGCTCAAGCCTTACCCCGTCCTCAGCAACGGCGAGAAATTCCGATGCGATCTGGCGATGGCGCTGCTCCAGAGTGCAGAGTGCAGAGTTCAGAGTTCAGG
>JBDTZT010000405.1:0-4673 GCA_040005005.1 Actinomycetota bacterium | reverse complement strand
ACCCGAACAGCCGATTCCCGTCACGATCGAACGCGCCGGACAGAAAGTTCAGCTCACCATCAAGCCGACTAAAGCCGAAGTTAAAGGCAATATGATGGGCGATGTTGACTTTAAGCCTGATGTCGGTGTCGAGCCGGTCGTGGCCAAATCAATTATTGAAAATTCGCCGTCTGCTCAAGGCGGATTGCAGATAGATGACAAAGTTCTCTTCGTCAATGGCGCAACCGTTCGCAATTCAAATGAGCTTCTTAATCTGCTTCGTGAAAATAAAGATAAGCCGGTTACGCTTTCGATTGAAAGAAACGGCGAACGAAAAGATCTTTTGATGCAGCCGAAACTGGAGGATGACGGCATCTTTCGGATCGGGACAGTTTTCGGTTCAGGCAAAATTACAACGAGAGAACCGGTCGGAATCGGGCAAGCCGCAAGTTATTCCGTCAATGCCAATTTTGAAATTATTCGCTTGACGGGCAAAGTCTTCGGGCAACTTTTTTCAGGTCAACGTTCGGTGAAAGATGCCGGACTGGCCGGTCCGGTCGGAATTGTTCAGATTATCGCGCAAATCGTTCGTGAATCGGGTTTTGCCGGATTAGTCGGTATTTTATCGTTAATCAGTTTGAATCTTGGAGTGTTTAATCTGCTGCCGATTCCGCTGCTCGACGGCGGACAAATTATGGTTCTCGCAATTGAAAAAGTGATGTCGTGGTTCGGCAAAACCCTTTCGATGGCGATTAAGGAAAAAATTCAACTGGCAGGTTTGGCGATTATTCTGGTTTTAATGGTCTTTACTTTGTTTTTGGATATTTCGAAGTTTTTCTAGGATTATTATGAATTAACAGGGATAAAGGAGCTGGACAGGGATAAAAACAGATGATTAAAATCCCTTTCATCTCCTTTATCCCTGTTAATTTTTAATTGAGCAATAAAATGAAAAGAGAATCAAAAGCGGTTAAGGTCAGAAACATTCAAATCGGCGGCGGGGCGCCGGTTTCCGTCCAATCAATGACAAAAACCGACACGACTGATGTTGACGCAACGATCAAGCAAATCGAGGCCATGACGGCGGCCGGCTGCGAAATTGTCCGCATTGCCGTTCCTGACAAAGACGCGGCGATGGCGCTCAAAGAAATTCGCAAACGCACGGAAGTTCCGATTGTGGCCGACATTCATTTTCACTACAAACTCGCGTTGATGGCGCTCGAAGCGGGAATTGACAAGTTAAGAATCAATCCGGGCAACATCGGTTCGATTGATCGCGTCCGTGAAGTCGTCCGCGCCACCGAAGCACAAGGCGTGCCGATCAGAATCGGCGTCAACGGCGGTTCACTCGAAAAAGACCTTTTACGCAAATACGGCACGGCAACGCCCGAAGCGATGGTCGAATCGGGAATGCGCCACGTGCGGATTCTGGAAGATTTAGGATTTTCCGACATCGTGATTTCTTTAAAAGCCTCGGATGTCAACCGAATGGTCGCGGCCTATCGCCTGATGGCGGAAAAGGTCAATTATCCGCTTCATCTCGGCGTCACCGAAGCCGGCACGCCGTTCGGCGGCACGATCAAATCGGCGATGGGACTTGGAATTTTGCTTCACGAAGGAATCGGCGATACGATTCGCGTTTCACTCGCCGCCGAACCGCACGAAGAAGTTCGCGTCGGCTGGGAAATTTTGAAATCTCTGGAACTTAGAAAACGCGGCGTGACGGTCGTCGCCTGCCCGACCTGCGGACGGCTTGACGTTGATAATTTTGTCGAAATTGTGACAGAGGTTGAACGCCGTCTGGCGCACGTCGAAGAACCGCTTCATCTTTCGATTATGGGCTGCGCCGTCAATGGTCCGGGCGAAGCGCACGATTCGCAGCTCGGGATTACCTTCGGTCGCCAAGTCGGAATGATTTTCAAGGACGGGGTGCCGATGCGCAAAGTCGCGGGCGTTGATATTGTCGAAGAATTCGTCAAAGAAGTCGAGATTCTGCGAAAAGAAGGCAGCAAGGCAAAATCGCTTTCAGAAATAAAACCGCTCGTCCAGATTTCATAAGAAATTAGCCACAGAGTTCACAGAGTTCGCAGAGAAAACTTTAAATAAATCTCTGTGTTCTCTGGGAACACTGTGGCTAAAATTTTACGGATACAAAATATTAAAAGGATAATACGGCAAATTCCGCAAAACAGCGAAAACGAGTGCAAAGCCGAAAAATCCCCAGATCACGAGCGGCGTGAAAATCTTAAAGTTCAGACCGCGACCGCGCGCAAAGGTCAAAAAAAGCGAAACGAACAAGTATCCGAAGAAAAACAAAATCGCGGGCAAAAGCAAATTGTAATCAAGCGCGGTTAAAACATCGCCGTGCAGAAGCGCATGCAGCCCGCGCGTCATTCCGCAGCCCGGACACGCTAGTCCGGTCAGCGCGTAAAGCGGACAGACGGGGAAAAATCCCGCCGTCGAAGGATTAAAATAACCGACGGCTGCAACAATACCTGACATTCCGGCAACGGTCACCAGAGCAAATCCGCGCTCGGCTGTTGAAGATTCAATCGTTTCCACGTTTTCCTTGGTCAATCATATATTGGATAAACTCGAGACTCGATTTGAAAAAATCGCTGATAAATTCGGGCGAGATCGCGTCGGTTTCGTCGTTATACGAAGCAATCGCGCGGATTTTTTCCAAAGTATCTTCGGAAATGTCTTTCGGCGGCGATTCGAGCAGCCAGTTCATTCCCTGCAAACCTTTGATAAAAGTCTGCCGGTCTTTGCGATAATTACTGTCCGTGATCTTAAACGCTTCGCCGATTGCGCTTCCCCATTGTTTGCCGAGATCAATCAGCCAGGCATCCGTGCCGGTCAAATCTTGGCGCATCGAAGCGATAATTTCGTCAATGAGTTTGCTTTTTTCGCTTGCCGATTTGGCGCGGGCGAGCTTATCGAATTGCGCTTTTTCAGCCTTCATCCCGGCGGGAATCTCATTGCCCAAATCGCGCAGGATTTGATTGGTTTCATCGTCGGTAGGAAGGTCTTTGAGAGCGGTCAGAAACATGACCAAACCCATCGGAATTAATTTTACGGAATCAGGCGTTGCCGACGACATTTCTTTCGGCAGAGCAAAATTATAAACGATGACGCCCGTCACTTTGACAGCTTGTCCCTGCAAAGTTGTCGGCGAAAATTTCGCCTGCCGCGCCGCCGTTACCGAAGCCGCCCGCAGCAGCGGATGACCGGAAACTGCCGTTGCCGAAATGACATTGCCGCTTTCGTCAATTGTGACCTGTACATTGACCGCGCCCTGTGCCCGCACGGCTTTCGCCGCCGCCGGATAAGCCGGTTTCGGCAAACTGGTCGCTTTACCGTTGAGAACTCCGCCGGAAATGGATTTTGGAGTGCTTTGCGGCTCGGCTTTGCCTTGAGCGTCAATGTTTGTAACACTCAGACTCAAAACTAATAATGTAAAAAAGAAAAATTTGTTTCGCATTTTTTATGTTTCCTTTCGAGGTTTGGTGAAATTATAAAACAGAATCAGTAAAAACGATAGAAAAATTCAGGCTTTTGCCATTTGGACAAAAAGCGCGTCGATCGCAATTTTGCGGTTGACGTTGACTGCCAAAGTTTCGCGCAAAACCTCGATTTCATTGAGCCATGCCGCCGGACGTTTGTTTCCGGTAGTTTCGGACAGTTTTTTGAACTGCGGCAGGAGATCAACATTGACCAAATTTTTTTCGTTTGCGCCGTGCTTTAATATCCATAAGTCGTGAATCAAAGTTTGCAGAATTTCGAGATAATGCTCGTAATCGTCCTTATTTTTCGCGTCGTTCATTTCTTCGCCCGCTTTGAGAAGCGCGAGCTGATCCGGTTTTCCGGCGATACTTTGCAACACTTTGAGCATCGCTTCGCGCTGACCGCGAAATTTCTCTAAATTCAAATTCAGTGCGCGTCCGATGCTGCCCGCTGAAAGCCGGGCAACAAGCTCTGCGTCAAGGGGTGAAACTTTTCCGCCCGAAAGCAGAGATTGTTCAATTTCGGTCGTTTCAATCGGTGCAAAACTGATCGTCTGACAGCGCGAACGAATCGTTTGCAGCAGCGAATCGGGACGCGAACTGATCAGAAAAAGATAGGTTGTGGCAACCGGTTCTTCGAGAGTTTTCAGCAGCGCGTTTGATGCCGCATCGTTCATCTTGTCGGCCTCGTCAATGATGAAAATCCGCGCTTTTGCTTCGTAAGGACGATAATTCGCTTCTTTTTCAAGGTCGCGGACGGCATCTACCAAAATATTTTTATTATAAGGAATGACCAAACCGATGTCGGGAAATTCGCTGAAAATAACCTCTTTGTGCGCGTCGCGGTCGTCCGATTTGGGAAAGTTGAATCTATCGGCGCGTTTGCAGGCAACACATTTATCGCAGCTTTCGGTGTTTTGCCGATTTACACAAACAAAAGATTTAGCTAATCTGAGCGCAAATTGTTTTTTGCCGACACCCTCAATTCCGGTGAAAAGCAGCGAATGCGGAATGCGGTCTTTGG
This sequence comes from Actinomycetota bacterium, assembly GCA_040005005.1. Classification (GTDB taxonomy): domain Bacteria; phylum Acidobacteriota; class Blastocatellia; order Pyrinomonadales; family Pyrinomonadaceae; genus JAFDVJ01. Next base: position 164 of record JBDTZT010000405.1, on the reverse strand, counting down.
CTATCATCCGCCGCAAAATTTCCTTGATGTGATCGTTGCCGATGAGTTTGTCGAACATAAATCTCGAAAGTCAAAAAGTGAAAAGGTGGAAAAGCAATTGTTGTTTTTCGGTAATAAACCTTTTCACTTTTTACCTAAATATTCGCTCACAATTAACGAAACTC
>JBDTZT010000012.1:0-15876 GCA_040005005.1 Actinomycetota bacterium | reverse complement strand
GTAATTTATCGAGATACGCGCCGGCAGCGAGCGCGGCGCGGTCGAGATATTTTTTATCCTTCGTCGCGCGGTATGCCTGCGTTTGCACAGCCGTAATCATATACATATCGTCAATCCAATAACGCGCTTCGGCGGTAATGCCGTCATCGGTCGGTTTTTCCCATTGTTTATCGGCAAACGGTTGTCCTAAGGTCAAATATTTGCTGTCTTTTGTCTGCATAAAAAGCTCGAGCGGAACGACTCCGAAAACGCGGTAATCAACGTGCGCTTGCTGTGAAATATTCCTCGCGCCGTCGGCGGTCAAAAATCTGTCGAACTTTTTTGTCAGTCTTTCTCTTAAATCTTTGTCTTTTGTTTCCTCAGCAATCGTCAACGCACCATACCAGGCACAGATTTCGGGATAAATGACGTATGGTCGTTTGCCGCTTTCAAATTCAAAATCACGCTTCAAGAAATTTTCCGCCAGACGCTTGCCGATTTCCTTCGGCGAAGTTCCCGGCGCCCAATTTCCGAAATATTTTGACTGTGCTTCGGCGCAGGTTGCGGTTAATAAAAAAATTGCGACAAATAACAATATAAAAACAGATATTTTTTTCAGCATAAATTTACTTTCCTAAATCTTTTTTTGGTTTGAATGTTATGAGAAAAAGGCTAACGCCCGTTGCAAAGCGGCGAGCAGAAAAGCGGTTAACCATCCGGAAATTACGATTCTAGCAAAAACTTTTTTTCAATGCAAAAAAATTGCGAAGCTAAAACAATACCGTTTGATAAACTTTCGCAAATTTGAGTTTAAAACAGGAATGACGGTAAAGCTGCAGCTTTACCGTCATTCCTGTTTTAATTCTTTAAAAAACCTTACATTGCCATATTATGTTCGCGCAGATTTTCGAGTCTGGTGCTGACATCCCGGTAATCAACATTGACTGCATAAATTTGCTCGAAATACTCGACTGCTTTCGGAGTTTCGCCGCCGATTTCGTAGGCATTGGCGGTTTCATAAAGCAAGGCTTGCTTTTCTTCGTTGTTCAAATTCGGCGTTTCTAGTGCGCGGCGATACCACATCAAAGCAAGATTCGGCATTCCCTGCTCCATAAAACAAATTCCGATCAGATTACAGCATTGGAAAAAGCGGCGGGTGCCGTCATCAGCGCGCACAAGATTGACGGCATCTTGAAATTCTCTGATAGATTCTTCCATCAAGCCCATTTCCTTATAGGCAATCGCCATATGATAATGCGTTTCATAGTCGCCTTCATCAACCACTTCACTTTCTTCAAAACCAAGGTCATTTCGGAAATCGTTCAAATAATTAAAGGCTGGCGGAATTTGATTTTCCTCAACTTTTATTTCTTCGACACTTTCCGTTAAAGTTTCTGCTTCGAGAACTTCTACCTGCGGCGTAGTTTTTTCGACAAGTTCCGGCGGAGAAGTTTTTACTATTTGTGCTCGGAGTCCGGCAATTTCAGGACGGGCTCCGAATTCTGCTTCAAGCGCGGACAGAGTTTTTTCGGCTAAATCTTGATAGCCTTGTGTGATGTAAAATTCGATGCTTTCAAGTTCCTGTCCTAATCTTAATTCATCCGACGGTTTCAATGCCGGTGCAGAACCGTCGGATAAATTTGTTTCAACAACTTTGATGGATTCCGGCTCAAAAGTTTCAATGACAAACTTGCCTTTGCCGTTTGAAGAACCGTTTCCATTTAAGGCTCCGTCGTCATAGACAAAGGCGGCTTCCGTTTCGTCCAGACCAATTTCGCTCGGATATTCGCCGTAATTCTCAAATTGCTCTGGTTGCCCATTAGTTTCTTCGTTATCCAAAACACTATAACTGTCAAATGTCGGAACTTCGCTGTCATCCGCATTAAATTCTGAAACGGATTCTTCCGCGACTACCGGTATTTCACCGCCAAACTCATAGACAAGTTCCTGCAAGCGTTTGGCGTAGCTTACCTCATGCGGCATAATCATCACAAGTTGCGAAAGCGCGTATCTTTCGTCGTCAACGGAGTCTTTCAAACGCGCAATTTCAGCTAATCTTTCTAAAGATTTTCGCAGTTCCGATTCGTCACGCTGCCAACCGTAATAACGCACCAAGAGCCGCAAAGCGTCAACCTGTTCGGGATTTCGCGCCAGAATTTCATTCGTCCATTTCAGAAATTCTTCGGATTTTCCGCCAACCAGCAGATGTTCGGATGACATCGAAAGAATCCGCACGGCCGACTCCAAATCTTCATTCTTGACATAAATTTCGACAAGCTCTAAAAACTTCGGATAATTTGCCGGCTCTTGTTCAACCAGGCGGATAACCGCTTTTTCCGCTTCCACCGGATTGTTCATATCAATATAACAATCCACCAAAAGATAAAGAATTTCGCGGTTATAAGGCTGTTTTTCGAGAATGCCTTCGAGTGTTTTCGCCGCTTCGTCGGCAAAACCGAGTTTAACCTGCGTATTTACAAAACCGTTCAGGGCGTTCAAATCGTATTGACGAATTTCGAGGGCGCGCGAAAATGCCGTTAAAGCAGATTCGAGTTGATTTTGAATGGATAATCTTATTCCGGCTTCGGTAAATGCCTTGGCTGCTTCTTCTTTATTTCCGTCCTGCCAGCAGGATTCGGCGATCTTTAAATAAACTTCCGTGTTGGTCGGGTCGAGTTGGGCAATCTGTTTCCAAATTTCTAAGGCTTCCCCTTTTTGTCCTTTGCGCTGATATTGCTCGGCGAGCGCGACGTAATGCGAACGCGCTTCGGCAAACGAGCCTTTCAGCTGATAAAGTTTTGCTAATTTTGCCGAAACATCGGCTGAATTCGGTTGAAGGCGCGAGATTTTGTTGTAAATTGCAATTGCTTTTTGGGCAAAGCCTTGTTTGCTGTAATGTTCGGCGACCTTGGTATAGCAATTGACCGCTTCATTTTCATCATTGCCTTTCACATACAAATCGCCCAAAATATTGAGCGTGCTGTAATCTTTCTGGTCGTATTCGACAATTCTTTTATATTCGCTGATTGCCGCACGAATCTTGCCCTGCGACAAAAATCGCTCGGCAGTTCGCATCGCTTTTGTTTTATCGAAGCTCATTGTGAATTAAAAATGATGCAAGAATCTAAATTTTGACTTGAATTTTGCGAGCCAACGCTTGTTTGATGGGGATGAAAATAGCAGATGAATTTTTTGATTCACCGACATAAATTAAACTATCACGTTTTTACAAAATATGTCAACATTTTTTAACAATTTTTGTAATGTTTTACATTTATCGTCCTAAAATTTTTTCACTTTGGCGGATTGACCTTTGATTCTTTAAAATTTAACTTATTATTTTTGATAAATTGTTATTAATTTTATGCAAGCACTTATTTTAGCCGGAGGAAAAGGTACGCGACTTCGACCTTTGACGGTTTACACGCCGAAACCGATTGTTCCTTTTCTTAATCGTCCTTTTTTGCTTTATCAAATCGAGATTCTGCAACGCGCCGGAATCGAAGCGATCACGCTTTCGTTGAGCTATCAGCCCGATAAAATCGAGCAAATCTTAGGCGACGGTTCGGATTACGGCGTGAATTTTCGTTTTATCACCGAACCGAGTCCGATGGGAACGGGCGGCGCATACAAGTTTGCGGCAAGCGATATTCGGGAAACGACGATTGTCTTGAACGGCGATATTTTGACCGATTTGAATATTTCCAAAGCTATCGAGTTTCACCGGGCAAAAAAAGCGGTGGCGACGATTGTTCTCGCGCCGGTCGAAAATCCTTCGGCTTACGGTTTGGTTGAAACCGACACGGACGGAAAAGTTTTGCGTTTTCGTGAAAAACCGAAAGCCGAAGAACTTACCGAATTGACGATAAATACAATCAATGCCGGAATTTACATTCTCGAACCGGAAGTTTTGGATTTGATTCCCGAAGGCGTCAATCATTCATTTGAATATAATGTCTTTCCTGATTTATTGAATAATAACAAGTCTTTTTATGCTTATATTTTGAGCGAAAACTACTGGCGCGACATCGGTAATCCGGCCAGTTATCTGCAAGGACATCACGATTTTCTGAGCGGTAAGATCAAAGATTTCAAATTTGAAAAATCCGGTAAATCAGACATTTCGCACACCGCGATCGTTGATAAAAACTCGATTATTGAAGAAGATTGCATTATCAAACCGAACGCCAAGATTTTTAATTCCGTCATTGGAAAAGGCGTTTTGGTCGAAGAAAAATCAATCATTGAAAATTCGGTGATCTGGTCGCACACGCGAATTTCGAGCGGTGCGGAAATCAAAAACGCGATTATCGGTCGCAGCTGTCATATCGGCAAAAACGCCATTGTTTCGGACGGCGCGGTACTTGGCGACAAAACTTCGCTGACCGATTACACTAAAGTTTAGTTGTGAATGGTGAATGATGAATGGTTAGTTAAAATCTTTTCATTCAGCACTCACCATTCATCATTCACCATTAAAAAAATGCCCGAATTGCCCGAAGTCGAACTCGTCGCCAAATCGCTCAATCAACTTGTCTCAAACCGCAAAATAATTGTCGCCGAACTCTTGCGCGAACGCCTTGCGCCGTTTAATTCATCCACTGAATTTGCCGCCAGGCTGAGAGACGCGACAATATCAAGCGTTCATCGGCGCGGAAAACATATTTTGTTTGACCTCGACAACGCGCAAACTTTAATCGCCCATTTGCGGATGAGCGGACGTTTTATGCTTTTGCCGGTTGAGCGCGAATTGCCGAAATATACGCACGCGATATTTTATTTTGAAGATGAAACGCGCCTGATATTTCAAGACCAGCGGCATTTTGGTTTTATGCGGATTGTCGAAACCGCGAAACTTGCCGAAACAAAAGAACTGAAATCGCTCGCGCCCGAACCTTTCAGCGAAGATTTTAACGCGAAATATTTGCGCGAAACTCTGAAAACATCGCGGCGCAGCATCAAAGAGTTTCTGCTCGACCAGACAAAAGTTCTCGGTTTGGGAAACATTTACGCTTCGGAAGCGATGTTTTTGGCGAAAATCAATCCGCAAATTTCAGCTGACAAAATTTCGGCGCGAAAAGCGAATATTTTGTTTGAGAAAATCCGCGATATTTTGGCCGAATCAATCGCACACGGCTCGACATTGAACGTCAATCCCGAAAATATTGACGGCAGCTATTACGGCGGCGGTTTTGAGCATCACTGGCGCGTTTACGATCGCGAGAAAGAATCGTGCGTGAATTGTGCGAGCGCCATAAAACGGATTGTGCAAGGCGGACGCTCGACATATTTTTGTCCGCGCTGTCAGAAAAAACAACTTCTTTCGGCCTCTTAGCCATAATATTTGCAAAACTGTGTGGAGGAAAAATTTTAATGAAACGCTTTTCGATAATAATTTTCGCGGTTGTTTGTCTGATGTTTTTGGCAAATAACGCGCGGGCTTGCGCGTGCTGCGTCGAAGCCGGAACGTATATAATTTCGACGGGAAAGCCTTCCGAATATATTCTGGAAGTTGTCAGCGATCTGAAGTTTGACAAAAAAGCATTGCTTTATACGACCGAAGCCGGATTCGATTCGATCAAAGGTTTGAATGACATAGAAAAGGAAATGGAAAGCGATTCGTGGGTTGCGGGTTCGGATGCCTTTGATTTGGTCAACGAATTTACGAACAAAACATGGAAATTCACGATTAAAACTCCAAGCGGGAAAACCGGCACGTTGGTTCTTCCGATGCCAATGCAAATGGTGCAATATAAGGTTGATATTCACGACACGGAAGATACGGGTTTAGGCGTTAGTTTGTATAAAGAATTTCGCTTCAAAGGCAATGTCCAAAGCGGGACGGGAATTTTTCGTTCGGGAAATATCAAACCGACGACGTATTTTTTAGTCTTTCAAGGACGCGGAAACGGCTGCGACGACGCATCGAATTTTACGCATTGGCATCTCGAAATTGACGGCCAAAAAGCAAAATACGAATTTAACGGCAAACTGAGTTCGGGCTTGACGAAAGAGCAATAAAGGCAAAAGGTAAAAGTAAAAAGGCAAAAAGCAAGTGGTTTTACCTTTTGCCTTTCCGCTTAGATCGGTGTATTTTCGGCGTGCGGCGATTTGATTAAAGACACAATCGCATTCCTGGGAATCTCGAACGGCGCGAATGTCGGATTCGTTTTGACCGCAATCGAAACCCGTTACAAAACTTTGGTTTTTGAAAGCGCCGGTTTAGAGAAAGATTTCCGCACCCGCATTGCAGAAACTTCCCCGATCAAATTTGCATCACAGATCAAGGCGCAAAAACTCGTCATCAACGGCCGCTACGATGAAACTTTTCCCTTGAACACGGACGCGAAACCGCTTTTTAAACTCCTGCGCAAACCGAAAAAAATCGTCCTTTACGACGGCGGACATATTCCGACGGTCGAATTCTTTGTGCCGACGGTGAATAACTGGCTCGATGAAACGCTCGGAAACGTGGCGAAATAAGTATAAAAATTTTGACTTTCACGGGCAAAAAGTTTAACTTTTCATTATGATTGCAGTCGAAGAAACAACCGAAGAAATCATTAACGAAATGCCCACTTACAATCACAGCTACATTTGTCTTGAAATTATTATTCAGATACTTGCTCTGCAAAAATTCAGACCTTTGCCGGAATTGACTCTCAACATTGGAAAAGGCATTACGCCGGATATTTCCGTTTATCCGATTGAACTTGCTCCGCAACCGAATTTTTTCAGCGACATCATTCGTTATGACAAAATGCCGCATTTGGCGATTGAAGTAGTTTCGCCAAGTCAAAACATTCAAGACTTGTTGGAAAAAGCACAGATGCTAATTGAAGCCGGAGCTAAAACAGTTTGGACTGTTGAACCGTTCAGTCATTCGATTTGGGTGACAAACGAAGAAGGAACAAAACTTTTTCACAATACAACGATTGAAAGCGAAGGAATTACAGTTGATTTTCAAAAGATTTTCGGCTCGGACATTTCTCTTTCGGCTTGACAGTTTTCGCCGAAAATCGCAGAATCAAATTTAACTTTCGTGGTGAGTTAATGCGACTTGCGACCACGTTAAATAAACCGCTAAACAGCTAACCGGACAAATATTTTGAAGAGTCTCGCTGTTTGGCGAGATTTTTCTTTTATAGAAGATAGAAGACGGAAGTCAGAATACGGAATCATTCGGTTTCTACTGACTTCTGACTTCTGACTTCTGACTTCTAAAGTATGAAAAACTTTCGAGAACTTTTAGAATCCGACAGCATTTACGTTTTTGACGGCGCGATGGGAACGCGGCTTTACGAAAAAGGCATTTACATCAACCGTTCTTACGACGAACTGAACCTGACCAACAAAGACCTCGTGCGCGAAGTTCACGAGGAATACGTCCGGAGCGGTGCGGAAATCATCCAGACCAATACTTTCAGCGCAAATTACAACAAGCTCCAACAATTCGGCCTGGACTCGCAGCTGCGCGACATAAACCTTTCCGCCGTCAAAATTGCCCGCGAAGCCGCCGGCGAGAAGGTCTTCGTGGCGGGAACGATCGGGCCTTTGGGACTCAGGATCGAGCCTTACGGCCCGACCTCGTTTGACGAAGCCAAAGAAATGTTCAAACAGCAAGCCGCTGTCTTGCTCGAAGGCGGCGTAGACCTTTTCATATTGGAAACCTTCTCTGATCTGTCGGAAATTCAACAGGCGATTTTGGCGGTCAAAGAACTTTGTGATTTGCCAATTGTCGCGCAGATGGCGATTCAGATGGACGGCAACACGGTTTTCGGCGCAACGCCCGAAATTTTCACGAAAAGGCTTGAAGATTGGGGCGCAGACGTGATCGGTTTAAATTGCAGCGTCGGACCCGCGCTGTTTTTAACCGCGCTCGAGAAGATGCGCGAAGTAACGGATAAGAAACTTTCCGCCCAACCCAACGCCGGACTTCCGCGTGATGTTCAAGGTCGGCAAATGTATATGTGTTCACCGGAATATATGGCGGAATTTTCGCGCCGGTTTATTCAGGTCGGCGCAAATTTTATCGGCGGCTGCTGCGGCACAACGCCCGCGCACATTAAACTTTTGGCAGACGCGATTCGCTCGGTTTCGCCGCGTCAAACCGCGCAAATTTTCGTCAAACAACCCATTACGGTTCAAGAACTGACGCCCGAAGACGTTTCCGTGATGCCGCTTGCCGAACGCTCGAATTGGGGCCGCAAGATTGCGCGGGGCGAATTTGTGACATCGGTTGAAGTTCTGCCGCCGAAAGGCTGCGATGCCGAAAAAACCTTGCAATCCATCAAACTTTTAAAACAAGCCGGCGTTGATGCGGTCAATGTTCCCGATGGTCCGCGGGCGCAAACGCGGATGTCGGCACAGGCAACTTCCGTCTTGATCGAACGCGAAATCGGTATCGAAGCGGTTTTGCATTACTGCTGCCGCGACCGCAATCTGCTCGGAATGATGTCCGATCTGCTCGGCGCGGCGGCGCTTGATTTGCGAAATCTTTTGATTATTACGGGCGATCCGCCGAAGATGGGACCTTATCCGGATGCCACCGCCGTCTTTGACATTGATGCCATCGGCCTCACGAATATGGTCAACAAACTCAATCACGGCTTGGATTTGGGCAACAATCCGATCGGCAAACCGACTACTTTTACGATCGGTGTCGGCGTCAATCCGGGCGCAGTTAATCTTGACGAAGAAATCAAGCGTTTTGAATGGAAGGTCGAAGCCGGCGCGGAATACGCCATTACGCAACCCGTTTTCGACACCGAGCAGCTGCGCCGCTTTTTGGAGAGAATAGCGCACGTCCGTATCCCGATCGTGGCGGGAATCTGGCCGCTCGTCAGTTTCCGAAACGCCGAATTCCTGCACAACGAAGTTCCGGGCGTGAATGTTACGGCGGAAATCTTAGAGCGAATGCGCGTCGCTTCCGAGAAAGGCAAGGAAGAAGCCCGCGAAGAAGGCATTGCGATTGCCCGCGAATCACTCTCGGAAGTGCGCGATGTCATTCAAGGCGTGCAGGTTTCCGCACCGTTTGGCAATGTCAAATATGCTTTGCAGGTTTTTGACGTGCTTGATGAATTCAAAAAAAATGAAGCGGTTATCACAACTTAACTCGGTTAATTCTGTATCTAAAAATTTATGAAATCTTCAAAAATAATATTCCTCTTCATTTTATTCATTTCACTGTCAAATGTTTTTGGGCAAAGGGAAAAGCCTGCAACGCAAGCCGAACTCGACGAAATTACGACACGCGGCAAAATGCTCTACGAATACGATGTTGCCGCTTGGCATTCGACCGACGCGGTGCTTGCATTGTCGCCGACTGAAGACAGTTTTACAGGCTACATCGGTAAGAAAACCGATCAAGGATGGGTTGTTGCCTACGGAAAATTGAACGACAAAAAGGACAAGTATTTGATCGTTTATGAAGCTGTGCAGGGTGCGAAAGCGGAAGAATATAAAGCTGTGAAGCTCGCCAAACCTCGTGAAGACATCGGATTTTATCTCAATGCCGCCAAAGCCTTTGACACTGTTCAGGCAGATTTTAAAGGTTTGAATCGACCTTATAACTTCGCGGTTCTTCCGGCAAAAGATGATGAATTTTTTGTTTATGTGCTGCCGGCGCAAACCGAAGCGGAAATTTTCCCGCTCGGCGGCGATGTGCGCTACCGAATTTCGAAAGACGGCACAAAGGTCATGGAAAAACGGCAGATGCACAAATCAATCATCGAATTCAAAGTTCCGCCGCCGAATATCAAACCAGTCACCGGCTATCACACCGCAATTCTCGACGATGTTCCCGAAGATTCTGACGTTTTCCACGTTCTGACCAGAAATTTGAACTTGCCCGAATTGGTTGTCAGCCAAAGATTTGTCTATCGAATCGCGCCGGACGGTACAATAATATACCTGATGACGACCGAAGCATTTACAAAAATTGGAAAGTCATAAATATATTTTATCGCCGGATGTAACTCAGCGTTTAAAAGAGATTTTGGGTTTGTGATATAATAGCTTTCATATTTTATCAATCAAAGGGGTCAGTTATGACAAAAATCTATAGAGTTTTCGGAGTAATTTGTTTAATATTTCTCGCGCTGTTTGCCGTTCCAAACATAAATGCGCAAGATAAGCAAACTTTTACGGGAACGGTTCTGAGCTATGGCACCGGTGCTGATACGCGAACCAGAACGGGCACGTTTACACTGACAATTAACGGTGTGACATCTGATTCATTGGCGCAGGAATATCTAAATACATTGCAGTCGGGCGGACAGGATGATGTACTTAGTGCCATTAAAAAGCAAGACCTCGGCAGATTTTCCGTCGGCGCCAATGTCGGGATTCCGATCAATGTCGTGCGTGAAAGTGTGGACGGAAACACGCGCAAAATATTTATCGTTTTTGAACGCTGGACGCAGTTTGCCGAATATCGCGGCGGTTATCGTTCGCTCGATTATCCATTCGGCGTGATCGAGATAACAATTGACGAAAAAACCGGCAAAGGCGAGGGAACATACATCGCCGCCGCGCAAATCCGCTGGAAACAGGATAAGAAAACAAAAGAGTATCAAGTGGAAATCGAAAATTTTGCGACTTATCCGGCAAAACTTCTCGGTGTTACGGAGCGCGGTCGCAAACCTTTATAATCACGGATAAAGGATAATTTTTTGATTTGATTATCCTTTATCAAGGCAATTAATTTCGCGGGTAATTAATCGCCTTGATAATTCCCTTTTTGAAGCCGTTCGGATTGGGTTTGGGCAAAGATAAAAGAGTGAAACGGTGATTAAATATTTCTTCGGCTGAAGTTCGGCCGTCGGGTGTGCTCTGCCATTCGTATTTAACGATTGCGCCGTCGGCAAATTCGTAAATCCGCTCGATTTTGTCGTCCGTATAGATGATCGGCGTTTCCGCGACAATCTTTTCGCGCTCATCACGCATTATTATTTCGGCGTATTCTTCGGCTGTTTTCATATTTTCAAGACAATTTTACCAAAAGCTTTTTCTTCGACAACGGCGCGGTGTGCTTCTACCGCTTTTTCGAGCTGAAAAGTTTTGCCGACAATCGGGTGCAGGAAACCTAAGCTCAATCCGTCGTAAATCGCCGCGTGAATTTCTTCCATTTCCGCGTCCGGCGCGTTGAAAAGCGAAAGTCCGAAAACGCTCGCGTCCTTGCCCATAATCGCCCGCGGATTAAATTCCAGACTTCCGCGATTGCCGATAATCGAAATCCGTCCAAATCGCGCCAACACCTCAAAATCCTTTTGCAGATTGACGTTGGCAAGCATCTCCAAAATTATCTCAACACCTTGGCCCTCAGTGATTTCCAAAATTTCAGCAAGATAAGTTGTCTGACTCCCGACTCCCGACTCCCGACTTCCGACTTCCGAATGATCTACAACAAAATCCGCGCCCTGTTTCTTGACGAGTTTTTTTCCTTCGTCGGAACCGGCCGTGCCGATAACACGCAAACCCGCGTGTTTCGCCCATTGAATCGCCGCAATCCCAACACCGCCCGACGCGCCGTGAACCAAAACAGTTTCGCCCGCTTTGCCTTTCGCTTTCTGGAAAAGTGCGCGGTACGCCGTTGCAAAGGTCACAAAAACGCCTGCACCCGCTTCGAACGAAACATTTTCGGGGAGTTTGATAAGATGCTTTTCGGCAAACAATGCAAATTCTGCATAAGTTCCCGAACCTGCATCGGCAGTCAAAACGCGGTCGCCGACTTTAAATTTTGTAACATTCGCGCCAACCTTTTCGACAATTCCCGCGCCGTCCTTGCCCGGCGTGTATGGCAGATTTGGCTTCTGCGTGTAAGTTCCGGCGCGAACATACGTGTCAACCGGATTAACTCCGGCGGCTTTAATCCGCACAAGAACCTGATTTTCATTCGGCTCCGGCGTAGGAACTTCTTCCAATTTCATCACTTCCGCCGCACCGAATTCCCTGACAATTATCGCTTTCATATTTTTTCCGACAAAAAAAGGTCGAAGGCTTTTTGAAATTATAACCTTCGACCTTAAATTTTTACAAAAATCTTATTAACTATTTGCTCGCGCCCGCGGTGTAAGATTTCTTGAAACTTTGTTTTTCTTTTTCCATCTGTGCGCCGAGCTCTTCGAGCGTTGCGCTGTCGAAAAGTTCCTCGGTTTTCGGAAACATCTCGCCTTCTTCTTCCTGAACGTGATGCGTGATGTCTTCCATTAAAACTTTCAGCTTCGGCTCGAATTTTTCGCTGTCTTCAGTCAAACCCGAAAGTTCGCGCAGAAAAATTTTCGCCTGATGATGTTCTTCGATGCCTTCGAGAACAAGGTCTTCAAGCTCTTTTTCTTCCTTCAATTTCGGATAGAAAATAGTTTCTTCGATATGTGTATGAATTTCGAGTTCTTCCCTGATTTGCTCGAAAAGACTTTTGTGTTCGCCTGCTTCCGTTGCTTTTACCTGCTGAAAAAGCCGCGAAACCTTATTATGGTCACTTTTTAATAATTCGATTGCATTCATAATTTTATACCTTCCCCCTGTGCTTATTAGTATTCGGATTATTCTGATACACCAAAATCCGTTGTGAAGAAGAAAACGCAACCGCCGTGCCAACAAAAAAAGACGAGTAAGATTTCTTACTCGTCTTTTTAATTAACTTTTCAACTTCCGGCTAAACGTATTTTTCAACCATTTCCGCCAGTTTTTCGCGGCTGATGTTGCCGCCGACATAGCGTTCCTGTTCCTGTCCGCCTTTGAACAAAATCAAAGTCGGAATACCGCGAATGCCGTATTGCTGCGGGACGCTCATATTGTCGTCCACATTCATTTTATAGACTATCGCCTGTTCGCTGAATTGCTCGGCGACGGCTTCGACCGTCGGTGCAATCACGCGGCACGGTCCGCACCATTCCGCCCAGAAATCAACCAGGACCGGTTTATCTGAGCCTAAAACGTCCGTTTGAAAACTCGTATCGCTAACTGATTTTGTAAAATCACTCATAATTATTTTTTCTCCAAAGGTATTATTTCAAATTCCGATTTACGTGTGCCGCGCAGGATGACTGTTTTTTGCCGCTGCCCGACCGCTTCCTCGGTTAAAATCTTATGTAATTCATCAATTCCAGAAACCGATCGGCCGCCGTATTCGATAATAATATCGCCTTCGCGAAGTCCCGCGACTGCCGCCGGACTTCCCTCGTCCATCGAAATTATCAGAATACCATTTTCAGCCGCCAAATTATAGTACCTGACGACTTGGCGCGGCACGGAAACATTCTGTCCGGCGATGCCGATGTAGCCGCGCCGGATTTTTCCTTCACGCAGAAGTTTGAGCGCGACAAACTTTGCCGTGTCAACCGCAATCGCAAAACAGATGCCCTGCGCCGCCGCAATCGTCGCCGTATTGACACCGATAACTTCGCCGCGTGAATTAATAAGCGGTCCGCCGGAATTGCCCGGATTGAGCGCGGCGTCCGTTTGAATCACGTCGTCAATCAGTCTGCCCGAATAAGCGCGCAGACTTCGGCCGAGAGCCGAAATCACGCCCGCCGTGACCGTGTATTGAAAGCCGAACGGATTGCCGATGGCAATTGCCATTTGCCCAACTTTCAAATTGTGCGACGTGCCGAATTTGAGCGACGGCAGATTGACGCTCGAACTAACGCGAATCAACGCCAGATCAGTATCCGGATCGTCGCCGACCAGATCCGCCGTGAAAACATTTCCGTCCTGCATCTGCACGGTCATTCGCTCGGCGTTGTGAACGACGTGACTGTTCGTAATAATATAGCCGTCGGGCGTAAAAACAAACCCCGAACCGCTTCCGCCGCTTTCCCTTCGACCATTTTGGCGACCCGTCTGCACATCAATTTTGACGACCGACGGACTGGCAATTTCCGACGCGCTGACGACCGTGTTTGAATAAACATCCAAAATCTCGGCATCGGACAAAATATTTTCGGCAACCGCTGACGGCGAATTGTTTAAATCATTTCCCAGTAAAAATTCTACTTCCCTCATGTTCGTTTATTAGTTATTTTTGACAACAGATTGCACAGATTGCACGGATTTTTAAAAACTATCCAAATCTGTGAAATCCGTGTAATCCGTTGTCAAATTTCATTACTTAATTATCAATTCAATTTCCGTTCCCGCCAAAGCCTTGCTGACAGGACAATTTGCTTTCGCTTCGTGTGCGATACGCTCGAATTCCTCCTTCGACAAATCCGGCACTTCGCCTTCGAGTTCAAGCGTGATCTTTGTGATGCCGAAACCGTCGCCAACTTTGTCCAGACGAACTTTCGCCGTCGTATGCAGACGCGTCGGCACTTTGCCGGCGCGCGTTAAAGCTCCGTCAAGCGCCATTGTAAAACAACCCGCGTGTGCCGCGCCCAAAAGTTCTTCCGGGTTGGTTGCCGCCGTTCCTTCTTCATTAAAGCGCGAGGCAAACGAATACGCGCCCTCAAACGCGCCGCTGCCGACCTTTAGATTCCCGCTGCCTTCCGTTAAATTCCCTTTCCATTCTGCTTCCGCCGTTCTTAAAGGCATAATTATTTTCTCCTTGTTCGTTAAATGTAAAAATTAAAAATCATTTTCAAGCACGATGCGATATCGCGCTTTTCCGCTTTCAAGTCGTTCAAAGGCTTCGTTGATTTGCGACATTTTATAGTTTTCCGTGACCGTTTCGATATTGTGCCGCGCACAAAATTCGAGCATTTTGGCGACCACTGACGGACTTCCCGTTGCCGTTCCCGAAACCGATTTTTGATTGCCGATGAGCTGAAACGAAACGACCGGAATTGGTTCGAGCGTCGCGCCGACCAGATGCAGATGACCTTTCGGCGCGAGCGCATCGAGATATTTTCTCCAGTCGAGCGAAACATTGACCGTTGATAAAATCATATCAAACTTGCCTTTCAGTTTTTCAAGCTTCCCAGAATCACGCGAATTGACGACGAAATCGGCACCGAGCTTTTTCAATTCGTCGGTTTTCGATAAATCCGAGGTAAAAGCCGTCACTTCACAGCCCCATTTGTCAGCAAATTGCAAAGCGAGATGTCCGAGTCCGCCGATACCGATGACGCCGACTTTATCGGTCGGCTTGATGTCGAGTTGGACAAACGGATTAAAAACCGTGATGCCGCCGCAAAACAGCGGCCCGGCTTTTGATAAATCGAGCGCGTCCGGCAATTTTACTGCCCAATCCCAATTACACCGCACTCGGTCGGCAAATCCGCCGTGCCTGCCGACGATCGTGCCGACGAGTTCCGGGCAATTAATTTGAAACCCCGAAAGGCAATTTTGACAATGACCGCAGGTTTTGGCGTTCCAGCCCAAACCGACTTTATCGCCGAGCTCCAAGCCTTTGACGTTTTCGCCGACCGCGACGATCTCGCCGACCGCTTCGTGTCCGCCGACAAACGGATATTTCGTCATTCGCCACTCATTATTGAGCATTGACAAATCCGAATGACACAATCCGCTGTAAGCGACCTTGATTTCGACTTCTTCTTTCCCGAGTTCGCCCGCCTCAAATTCAAACGGCGCAAACTTTCCTTGCGGCTCCTGAGCCGCGTATGCTTTTATTTTTTCACTCATTTTTTACTTTTTCAATTTACCTATTCACGCTCGCCATCATCGCTTCCGGATAGCGAAGTCCGCTTGCCGCGTCTTTCGGGAAAACGTCTTCGATTGCCGCGAGTTCTGATTGATTCAAAATAATATCAGCCGCCGCCGCATTTTGTTCGAGATATTTGACGCGCTTCGTTCCCGGAATCGGCACGATGCCGTCGCCTTGCGCCAAAACCCAGGCGAGCGCAAGTTGCGAAGCGGTGACGTTTTTTTCCTTGGCGATTTCTTCGAGTTTTTCGACGAGTTTGATATTCTTCTCGAAATTTTCGCCTTGAAAAC
>JBDTZT010000404.1:0-4683 GCA_040005005.1 Actinomycetota bacterium | reverse complement strand
TGTTCCGCTCACCTGACTCCAAACTTGTTCAAGTTGAGCCTTGTTGATGCCCGGTGCGGTCACGTGCGCGCCCAAACGATAAATCGCCAAAAGTCCGAGCGTGAAGAGAATTCTCTTCCTCAGCTCAGGAATTTTGAACATATTTTGGACGGCGGCAAAAAACTTTTCCATAACTCTCCTAAATTGCTAGACTGTTTATTCGCTTTGTGCCTTTTCTTTAACAATTACCGTCGCTGTCCCGCCGGCTTTTTCAATTTTGTCCTTGGCGGTTTTAGTAAAGCGATGCGCGGAAATTTGTAGTGCTTTCGAAATTTCGCCGTTGCCTAAAATGACGACATCGTGTTTCGCTTTTTTAATCAAACCACGTTCGTGCAAAACTTCGGGCGTCACTTCATCACCGGCTTTGAAACTTTCTTCAATCTTGAAAAGGCTGATTTCAAGCCATTCTTTTTTGAAAATATTCGTGAAACCGCGCTTCGGCAAACGACGTTGAAGCGGCATTTGCCCGCCTTCAAAACCTGCTTTACTAGAATATCCCGACCGCGATTTTTGTCCTTTATTTCCGCGTCCGGCTGTTTTGCCAAGTCCTGAACCGGGCCCGCGTCCGACCCGTTTCTTTTTGTGTGTCGAACCGGCCGCCGGTTTCAAATTATTTAATGCTAATGCCATTTTTCTATTCCTCTTAAATGGTAAATCGTGAATGACAAATCGTCAATAGACTATAAAATTTCCAAAAAGAAAAATCTATTCACGATTCACGATTCACGATTCACGAATCTTATTCGACAATTCTCAAAAGATGCGGAACTTTCGCGACGATCCCGCGCATTGAAGCATTATCAGGGCGCGTGACCGTTTGATTGAGTTTGGTAATACCCAAACTTCTGACGATTTCCTTCTGCTTTTTGGAATAACCAATCGTGCTTTTATAATACTGAATCTTGATTGTTCCGTCGTTTACTGTTTCTGTTTTCTTTGCCATTTCTTTAATCAATTACGAATTAAAAATTACGAAATTAAATGTCGCTCTAAATTCGTAATTTTTAATTCGTAATTCGTAATTTATAAAAGGTCATCTACTTGTTTACCGCGCAGTCTTGCTACTTCAAACGGGTCTTTCATTCTCAAAAGTCCGTCAAAGGTCGCACGAATGACGTTGTGCGGATTGTTTGAGCCGAGAATCTTGGTGCGAACATTGTGCACGCCTAAGCTTTGCAGCACGGCGCGTACCGCGCCGCCCGCGATCACTCCCGTTCCTTCTTTCGCCGGTTTCAGCAAAACGCGTCCCGCGCCGTAGTGACCGATAATTTCGTGCGGCAGAGTTCCTTCGATGAGCGTTACTTTTATCAAATTTTTCTTCGCCGCTTCGACCGCTTTCTTAATCGCGTTCGGAACTTCCTTCGCTTTTCCCGTGCCGAATCCGACGTGACCTGATTCATCGCCGATCACGACCAAAGCCGCAAACGAAAGATTTTTACCGCCTTTCACGACTTTCGTGACGCGGTTGATCGAAATCAACTGGTCTTTCAAAATTAAACCCTGGGCAGAAATACTTTGTTTATTAGTTTTCATTGCTTTCTTCTTTTATTTCTTCTTGCGCCGTTTCATGTTTGTTTAATCCGGCCTCGCGTGTTGCGTCCAAAAGAGCTTTGACGCGTCCGTGATAAAGGTATCCGCCGCGATCGAACACGACGGTTGAAACACCCGCCGCGAGTGCGCGTTCGGCGATTTTTTTGCCGATTTTTTGCGCCGCTTCAACGTTTCCGCCCGTTTTGCTTTTCAAATCTTTTTCGGTCGTCGAAGCCGATGCCAGAGTCTTACCGTTTACGTCGTCAATCACTTGCGCGTAAATATGATTCAGACTGCGAAACACCGCCAGACGCGGACGCTGTGCGGTGCCGCTGACTTTCTTGCGAATGCGGGTGTGAACCCCGCGACGAATATCTGCTCTGTTTTTCTGTGCCATAACTGTTTTAATGGTGAGTGGTGAGTTTCGGATTATCACTAATCACTCACCGTTCACCGCTATTTACCGGTTTTGCCCGGTTTCAATTTGTAAACTTTATCGGCGTAGCGAACACCTTTGCCTTTGTAAGCATCAGGCTTCCGAAGACGATTGAGTTCGGCCGCTACCTGTCCGAGTTTTTGTTTGTCAATCCCGCTCAAGGTCAGCGTCAACTGATATTGGTTAATGGTCGTTTTCGTATTGACTCTTTCGGCTTTGGCTTCAATCCCGTCGGGTAGTTGATATTCAATCGGATGCGAATAGCCGAGCGAGAAAAGAATTTTCTTGCCCTGTACGTCAGCTTTATAACCAACGCCGACCAGATCCATATCTTTCTTAAAGCCTTCGGTGACGCCGACAATGGCGTTGTTTGCCAGAGCTCTCGCCAATCCGTGAAACGCGCTTAAATCTTCGTTCGCCCGTTCCGCCATCAATGCGCCTTCTTCCTGTTTAAAGGTGACGCCCTTCGGAATCGGAGATTTCAGGGTTCCTTTCGGGCCTTTAACCTCCAATTCATTATCGTTAATCTTCACGGTTACGCCCGCCGGGATCGTAATCGGTTTTTTTCCTACACGAGACATAATGTTTTTAGTCGTGAGTCGTGAGTCGTGAGTCGTGAGTCAAAAAGATTTTCTCTCGACTCTCGACTCACGACCGGCGACTCGTTAATATACTTGTGCCAAAATTTCGCCGCCAACTTTTTCTTTGCGGGCTTTTTTTCCACTCATTAAACCACGCGAAGTGGAAACGATATTAATTCCATACCCGCCGAGAACCCTCGGAATCTCGCCTGCGCCGACATAAACACGTCGGCCCGGTCGAGAAATTCTCGAGAGGTGCGTGATTGACGAAATGCCCTTGGCATCGTAGCGCAGAAAAATGCGGATCACGTATTTGGTGCCTTCACCTTTAGTAACAAAGTTATTGATGTAACCTTCTTCTTTAAAAATACGCGCAATTTCCAATTTCAACTTTGAACCCGGAATATCCACGCGGCTATGATTCGCAGCAATTGCATTGCGAACTCGCGTGAGCATATCGGCTATCGGATCTGTCATTACTTATAAACTCCGTTTAATAATTACGGCGGTTCGGAATGTTTTCCGCCTGCCGCATTCGATAAAAAATTACCAACTTGATTTTGTGACACCCGGAATTTGGCCTTCGAGTGATAATTCGCGAAAAGCAATCCGCGACATTCCGAATTTTCTCAAATACCCGCGGACACGACCGGTTTGCGAACAACGATTGCGAACCCGAATCGGACTGGCATCGCGTGGAAATTTTTGCAGTTTCACGACGGCTTCATCAACCTGTTCGATGGACGAAGCCGGACTGTTGATGATTTTTTTCAATGCCAATCGGCGTCCCGCGTAATTTGCCACTTTCTTTTTGCGTTTGTTGTTTTTTACAACTTTACTGATTTTTGCCATTATTATCTCTCTAAAATCTATTGACGAAACGGCATTCCGAGTGCTTTCAAAAGCGAACGTGCCTGTTCGTCCGTCTTTGCCGTAGTCACGATGGAAATGTTCATTCCACGCGTTTTATCAACCTTGTTAAAATCAATTTCAGGAAAAATCAACTGCTCACGAATGCCGAGCGTGTAATTTCCGCGACCGTCAAAAGCCTTCCCGGAAATTCCGCGAAAGTCGCGCACCCGCGGCAGCGCCACCGAAATCAGGCGGTCAAGAAATTCATACATTCTTTCGCCGCGCAGCGTGACCATCGTGCCGATGTTCATTCCCTGACGAAGCTTGAAAGCGGCGATTGATTTTTTCGCTTTGGTCACGACCGGTTTTTGTCCCGTCACCGACCTTAATTCTTCGACTGCCGTATCGAGAATTTTGGAATTGGCGATTGCTTCGCCGATTCCCATATTGACGACAACTTTTTCGACTTTCGGAATCGCCATCGGATTTTCGATACCGAATTCTTTGGCGAGTGCCGGAGCAATCTCTTTTTTGTATTTTTCTTTTAATCTTGCCATTGTTTTTTATTTGTTTGGGACCCGCTCATGAAGCGTTACCAAACCTCAAAATTTTATTGTTCGTCGGTCACTTCTTTTTTCGCGGTTCGCGTCCATTGCGGAGCGGCCACGACTTTTCCGCTTTTCGCCACGCGAACTTTTTGACCGTCTTGAACTTCGTATTTGACGCGCGTCGGTTTGCCGGTTTCAGGATCAATCAACGCTACATTTGAAACATTTAACCATGCTTCCAGCTCGATAATTCCGCCTTCGACATTCATCTGCGGAACGGCTTTGCGGTGGCGTTTCATAATCATTGCCCCTTCAACCTTGATCTTTCCGTTGACCGGATCAACCGCGATTACTTTTCCGCGAAGCGGCTGGCGTTTGCCATTGCTGTCGAAACGGTTGTATTCGCGTCCGGTGATAAAAACAACCTGATCACCGCGCTTGATTTTGCTTCTTAATGTTCCTTTCTTTACCGTTTTCATTTTTTTATCTTTTAAGTTCTGAATAAAATTTTCCGGCGTTTTCTATTTTTAGCAACGCTTGAGCCTTTTTACTTTTTACTTAAATTACCTCCGGCGCGAGCGAAACGATTTTCATAAAGTTCTTTTCGCGCAATTCACGGGCGACCGGGCCAAAAACACGAGTCCCGATCGGCGAACCGTCATCCTTGAGAAGAACCGCAGCGTTTTCGTCAAAGCGA
>JBDTZT010000403.1:0-4694 GCA_040005005.1 Actinomycetota bacterium | reverse complement strand
GACAAGCCGCGCCGAACGCGACCAGCGCGACGGATAAAACTAACCCTAATAAAATTTCTTTTTTCATTTCCTTGATTCCCCTGTGTTATTTTTACCGAACTAAAATTTCCGCACTATTATTTCCGTTCCGCAAGCAGCCGAAAGTTACAAAAAACCATAATCATTCGAGATCTGATCGAGCCATTCGGAAATTTTGTCAAAAGCTTGTTGGTCAATATATTGCAAGTCTAAAGCAACATAAAGACACGATTTAACTTCCGCGGCAAAGCCATGTGCCAAAACAAGAAAACTTGCATAATCCTTGTTGGTTTTTCTACCAAAACCGACGGCAAAAGCTGTCATTATCGAAACTGCCGCCCGTTGGGTCCGTTCGCGTAGTATCAAATCCTTGGAAAATTTTTCGGTGGTTGTCAACCGGTAGATTTCTTTCGTTAATTGCCGGGCCTTTTGCCAAGATGGGATTTCTTCAAACTTAGAAATTGTTTCCATTTTTATTCCTCTTAACATTGTAATTTTTTAGTTTCAATTTTCTTTTAACGCTAAAACATCACTGCCGTTAAAATTCCAATCATTTTTCCTCAAACTGTTTTTTATAAATATTTTTCAAATAAACTAGCCGGGTTGGGCCGAACGCAATTGGTAAATACCTTCCGTCACAACTCTCTCGCCGGTTTTAAGTCCTGTTTTAATCTCGTCATAATCGGCACCTTCCGCGCCCACCGCGACGGGTCGCTTTTCAAAATTTTCACCGCCGTCGAAAACGAAAACAAAAGTTTGTCCTTGCTCGGTCACGACCGCCTGTTTAGGCACGGCTAAAACTTGCGCCGCACCGCTGGTGTCAATCGTCATTTCGACAAACATTCCGTCGCGCAGTCTCTGCGAGGGATTTTTGACTTCATAAATAACTGAAACGGTGCGGGTTTGTTCGCTGACTGTCTGCCCGATCGAAATGATCCGGCCGTCGCCGTCAGGCGTGCCGATGGTATAAACTTCGCCCGATAACGCCGAAGCCGTAAAACTTGCTCTGGTTGATTCGCGCACCAAGGGCAAATCTTTCTCGAAAACCTGAGCTTCCAAAAGAACGGACGAGAGATTCACGAGCGATAAAATTCCCGTGCCGATTTCGACCTGCTGACCGCTGGTTGCTTTGATTTCGTTAATAATTCCGGTGACGGGCGCGGTTAGCGGAAAAGTTTTATTCGGCTGATTAACCCGCGGAGAGCGAAAAATCGTCTGTCCGGCGATGGTTTGTTTGATTTGAATATCGAGCAGCGCGACTTGCTTTTCCGCCGAGGCGACTTCCTGTTCGCTGACTTTGACGGCTGTTTGTGCTTCTTCAAGCCGCTTTTTCGGAACTGCGCCGACCTCGACTAAGTTTTCCGCCCGGCTTAACTCGCGATTTGCTTGCGCCAGCCGTGTTCGCGCCTGTTGTGCTTTAGCGCGCTGATCGGCTTGCTGCGATTGAAGCTGCAAACCAGTATTTTTGATTTCCAGCCGCTTGGCTTCGACATCGCGCTGCTGCGCTTCAACCTCCAGGCGCTGCTGTTCCAAAGCGGTTTGACCGGCAATATCCAAAATTTGTTCGACAGATCCGATTTGCTGCCCGCGAACGACTGTCGCGCCGAGCGTGATTCCTTCCCGCAAAACGATTTTTCCGGCCACCGGCGGCACGATCACCGCTTTGGCATCGGGACGCGCCCGGACGATTCCGGTTGTTTTCAGTCCGCCCGTAATTTTCCTGTCTGAAACTGTTTCGGTTTTGATGCCGAAAAGCAGTTGCGATTCCTTCGGAACGGTCAAAACGGTTTTGTCCGTCAAAGCGTTGGTTTCAGTTTCTTTCGTCGCGTTCAAGGGAATTTCGGCAATGATGCGCGTTTCCGTCGGCGGCAGAAAATAAGCTAAAGCTGCTGTTCCAAGTGCAAAAATCAAAAGTGCCGCGCTGGCCGGGAGCGCGATTTTTTTAAAATTCATCGCGCCTTTTTTTTTCGCCGAATAAAAAACCGCGCCAAACGAGCCGAGCAGTAACAAAATCAAAATTGCCAGACCAATCCAAAACGAAGACCTACCGGGCGAACGCATTACGGTGACGGGAAAATCGGCGGAAAACTTTCTATTATCTTCACTCGTCACATTGAAAACGATTTTGTAATCGCCCGCGCTTGAAAACGCGAAAGAGGTGCGGTAGTTTCCGTCCGCCTCGGGTTTGACGGGTAAATTTTCCGCCACTTTCGTTCCGTCGGCTCGCGTAATACTTGCCGTAACCGTCGCTTTTTCAAGCGCAACTGCGCTCTGATTGCCAAATCCGCCTTCGACTTTTTCAGAGATTCGGATTAAAAATTGCGCCGTTTCGCCGCTTCGCGTATCACCCGGCGAACGCCTCACAACAAAATTAAAATTACCGCTCTCATTTTGAATATTGCGCTCCGCAGCAACCACCGAAACTGTTGTTGCCGTTGTGTTGGGCGTCGTCGCGGTCGTTGGTTTTTCGTCATCCACGCCGCCGTGTGCAAAAACAGAAAGCGGTAAACCGGAGGCAACAAAGATTACCGCGATCAGAAAAAGTCTGACCGCAGTCGAATGCTTCGCGCCGCCAATCACCAATTTTAAACTTTGAACTTTAAACTTTGAACTCATTTATTAGTGGTTATCCGCCGCGCCGTAAAGCGTCTGCATCGTCATCGCGTCCACTCGTACGGCTTCGGCAATTGCCTTCGCCAATGGTTCGTCAACACCGTTTGTCTTCAAATCCGTACCGATGAGAAACTTGTCGTCGTGATTTTTTCCGGCAAATTGTTTCAGAAAATCAGCCGAAACGCCGTCAGCGCGGATTTCTTTAATAAACGGTCGTCCCTCTTTATTGTCATAAATAATGACGATCTCTTTTCCGCCCGCCTTCACAATCGTTGCCGCGCCGATTTGTTTGCGTGCACCGCCCGTCGTCGAAAAAGCCAAGTAGGAATGATGATCGGTATCGGGAACTTTCGCATTTGTTTCCTTTTCGATCGCGGCAATCTGGTCTTTCGTCAAATCCTTATGTTGTTTGGTAAACGATTGCGCGTCGGGAAAGACGGCTTTGACCGAAGCCGGAGCATCTTCTTCAGTTTTGTTTGGCGCGGTGTTAGTGGCTGCGTTTGTATTGGTGGTTTTTGTTTGATTATTAATCGTATTTGTCGTTGTGGTCGTCGGATTTGAACCGGACGAACAAGCCGCCGCGAAAACCGCGACGAAACTCAAAGCGATGATTGATAAAACAGTAATTTTTTTCATTCTTTTTCCTCTTGTGGTTTTTTAATTTTTGATATATCCGTCTTTTTCGGCAGTCCGACCGTTTCGATTGATTTCAAAAGTTTCCCGCGGTCAACCGGCACCGGAGCTAAATCTTTGGCGGGCAAAACCGACTGCGAAACGGGCGCAAAACCGTCCGGCGGAATACTTGTTCCGAGTGCCGTTTCGAGTTCGTTCAAAGCGTTGTAGTAATCGCGCAAAGCCTGATTGTAGCCGGTCACGTTTTCGGTCAGACGGCGTTGTTCATTAACGACTTCAAAAACGGAAAACTCGCCAAAGCCGTAAGCCGAACGCACCGCTGTCAGATTTTCTTCCGAGCGCGGCAAAATCTGCGTCGAATAAATCACCAGAGTTTCAGCCGCCGTCCGGTATTTGCGATAGGCAATCGCCACATCGCGTTTAATGGACGTTTCCAAAAATTCGCGCTGGCGTATCGCTTGAACTTTTTCGCCCGTCGCAGAAGCAATTTCGCCTTGATTGCGGTTAAAAATCGGAATATCAACCGACACGCCGAAGGTTAATTCGTTATCCCGATTGACCACACTTCCGCCAATCGAGGTCGGAAAATCAGTAATGCGCTTAGTGCGCGAATAGGTAATCGAACCCGCAACATTCGGCACCGCGTTGGCTTTTGCCAGATCAATCCGCGCCGTTCCCAGTTCTTCGCCGAGCCGGGCGGCTTGCAAATCGGCGCGTTCTTTTAAGGCGAGTGCGGTCAGCTCGCTCAAACCCAGATCGAGACGCGGCGGACGTTCGGCTTGCGGCGCAAGTTTGATTGATTCGGTAATATCCGCGCCGATTAAAGTTTTAAGTTGCAATAGCGACGTTTCCAAATCATTCCGCGCCTGAATCGCCTGAATTTTCAAACGGGCGGCTTCAACTTTGACTAGATTCACATCGAGCGGTGCGACATCGCCTTCCTTCAAACGCGCTTCCGTGACGCGCACAATTTCCAGATCAGCGTCAATCAATTTTTCCAGTACATCGATTTGCCGAGCGGCCGAAAGCGAATTCGTGTAAGCCGTACGGATTTCTACTACCAATTGTCTTTCGAGAGCGGAAACTTCGGCAATAATCTGTTGGAGTTCGAGTTCGGCAACCGCCGTGCGCCGATTTCTTTTGTTGCCTGTTTCAAAGACTTGGCTTACCCCGACCGACAGCGCGTTTTCATCTTCGCCGCCCAAAACCCTGGCCGTTCCGTATTCGCCGTTCAAAGTCGGGTTTGGTCTGAAACGGGCTTGTTGCAATTTTCCTTCAGCGATAATTAATTTTTGCCGTGCCGCCTGTAAATCAGTCCTTTTGGTGGCGCCGAATTCGATGAGTTTTTCGATTGTTAATCCGTCCGTTGAAACGTATTCGGCGGAAGTTAATTTGACAGGCGTTGGAGTCGGAACTGTTTCTTGCGAAAA
>JBDTZT010000402.1:0-4696 GCA_040005005.1 Actinomycetota bacterium | reverse complement strand
GTTTGCCTGAATGACATGCGCCGCGATAAGTTTGAAGTCGAACCGGGTGAGATCGTCGGCATCATCGGCCGCAACGGCGCGGGAAAGTCAACTCTGCTGAAAATTCTCGCCCGTGTCACCGAACCGACCGCCGGACGTATCGAATTATACGGACGCGCCAACAGTATGCTGGAAGTCGGAACGGGTTTTCATCCCGAATTGACGGGACGCGAAAACATATTTGTCAACGGCGCGATTTTAGGTTTGAAAACTTCCGAAATCAAACGCTTGTTTGATGAAATTGTCGCTTTTGCAGAAATCGAAAAATTTCTTGATACCCCGGTCAAACACTATTCGAGCGGAATGTATATGCGGCTGGCGTTTGCGGTCGCCGCTCATCTTAATCCGGATATTTTGGTGATTGACGAGGTTTTATCGGTCGGCGACGCGCAGTTTCAAAAAAAATGTCTCGGCAAGGTGCAGGATGTCGCGCGAACGGGGCGCACCGTGTTGTTTGTCAGTCATAATATGGCGGCGGTCGAAAATTTATGCCGGCGCGGGGTTGTTCTCGAACAGGGCAAAGTTATTTTTACGGGCGATCAAACGAGCGCGATTACGCATTATCTGGAAAGCGTCAGCAAAAATGTCGGCGCGGATATGAATCAGCGCAGCGACCGTACGGGTTCGGGCGAGGTGCGCATTACCGCCATTGAAATCAAGGATTTACGAGGCCATCCGCTTTACAATGTAATGTCGGGTCAGGACATTGATATTTACTTTTACTTTGAAACATCGCCGGATTTCAAGCCCTCAAACGTGACGGCGGGTTTTATGGTCAGAACATATCTGGACGTGCCGGTATTTCTGCAGCACAACCGTTTGACAGGCGATAACTGGGACGATTTGCCGCGGCGCGGCGCCTTTGTCTGCCGGATCAAAAGGCTGCCTTTGCCGCCCGCCAATTATCGTTTGGGATTCAGCGTGATGGGCGGCGGCGGCGAAGAATATGAAGAATATCTCGACCGGATTGATGACGCGAGCGAACTGATTGTCGTCGAAGGAGATTTTTACGGCTCGGGCGAAGTTCCGCCCATCACGCACGGCTGTTGTCTGGTTGACGGGAAATGGCGGCTTGCGGATTCTGATTTATGAATACCGATGGCAGAATAGCGAGTCTTGACGGTTTGAGAGCGTTGGCGATTCTTCTCGTTGTTGTCAGTCATTTGCTTTCAAATTTTACCTCTCAGCTTCCCTATTTGGGAAACCTCGGAGTCAAAGTTTTTTTTGTCATTTCGGGTTTTCTGATTACATCAATTTTAGTCGCTGAGTTTGAGAAAACAGATACGATCAACCTGAAAAAGTTTTATTTTCGCCGTACGTTAAGAATTTTTCCTGCCTATTATTTTTATATCTTTATTATTCTTTTGGGCAAGATTTTAAGCATTTACAAACTAAAAGTAGTTTTAATACGCCCGGCCAATGATAAATTATTTTAAGCGATGAAAAAAATTCTCAACTTTGTGCAGCGACAAGTTTGGCATTCGTCCGTTCCGGCAAGTTTCGCCGAAGTTGAACGCGCCGAACGAATTTTTTATTTAGAATATCTGCGTGATGGAATGACCGTTTTCGATACGGGCGCCAACATTGGCGAATTAACGCTGCTTTTCTCACGATTTGTCGGCGACGGCGGCAAGGTTCACGCTTTTGAAGCGAGCCGCGAAGTATTTAAAAAACTTGAAATCGTTTGCCGGGCTGCCGGACGGCGCAATATTGCGCTTAATTATCTGGCATTATCTGATGAAAACGGAACAATTCGATTAAATATTTACGACGAGGCTTATTCGAGTTTTAATTCGCAGGCGCTGCGCCCGCTGAAAAATTACGGGTTGGATTTGGAACCCGTCGGCGTTGAAGAAACGCCCGCGATGACCGTTGACAGTTACTGCGAAAACAATAGTCTCGAATTTATTGATTTATTGAAGATTGATGTCGAAGGCGCAGAATTTCAAGTTATGCGTGGCGCACAGCAAATGTTAAAGTCAAAAAGTATCGCGTGTCTGACGTTCGAATTCGGACAGACGACTTTTGATATGGGCAACAATCCGGAAGAAATCGAGAGTTTTTTAAGAGATCTAAATTATAAAATCCGAAATGTGGTCAAAGGCGATCCCATTTTTCCGGGACGCGGAAGCGTCGAAACGGCCAGATACTCGATGCACATCGCCACGCCCATCTAAAAAAATGATTCGTCTTAAACCGGTTTTAGAAATACCCGCGCCTGAATGCCCGAATTGTCATTTTTCGCTGACGGCAAAAGGTTTTTTGATTACCGGAATGCGAAATCTGGCAGATTTTCTTTGTTTGAACTGCGGCGGTGAATTTTACGGCGATTTGCCGGCGGGTCAGGCTTTATTCTCGCCGATTCTGCTCAATAAAAAATCAGGCGCGGTTTTTGACAATTATCATGCCGCGTGGTTTTCCGATTGGCTGGCGAACGCTTACAAACAGCGAAAAGATGCGCCGCTGAGGTTTGAAATCCGCAAATTTTCGCAAATTAAAGGCAAAGTAATTTTGCTGAATTGTCTTGATGCGTTATACGGTCATTCGCTTCTTAAACTGCTGAATGCACAGTATTACCTAGACCGACAGCCCGATTTTAGTTTAATTGTCATCGTGCCGCCTTTTCTGGAATGGATGCTTCCCGTCGGCATTGCCGAGGCATGGGTTATTGACTTACCGCTGCGTCGCGGAACCGAATGGAACGATTGGCTGGCAAAAGAAATAAACGAACGGCTCAAATCTTTTTCGGAAGTTTTCCTGAGCGTCGCTTTTTCTCATCCCCATTATGAAGATTTCGACATCGAACGCTTTACACGCGTCGCGCCTTTCGCCCTCGAAAATTTCGAAGAGTTTCAAAACGAACCGGTTATCACTTTTATCCGGCGCGAAGATCGGTTATGGGAATCTGAAAATAATACTAAACCGGCTAGTTTCGGGAAATTAAAAAGATCTCTCGGTTTTACTGAAAACCGTTTGAAAGAACAAACGCGGAAAATTATCCGTTTCGCCGAATCATTACGCGGCGAATTTCCGCGGCTCGATTTTGCCGTCGCGGGTTTGGGGAAAGAAACGGAATTTCCGGCCTGGATGACCGATTTAAGACTGACAAAATTAAACGCCGAGACGGAACGCCGTTGGTGTGAGCGCTATGCCGCCAGCCACGTTGTTCTCGGCGTTCACGGCTCGAATATGCTTTTGCCGTCAGCCCACGCCGGCAGTGTGATCGAATTGCTCGACGAGGATCGTCAGAGAAATTTCATACAGGACATCTTATTTCGTCGTTCGGATGCGCGAGAAATGTTTTTCCGCTACCGTTTTGTACCGCCCTCGACCGCGCCGGAAATGCTGGCGCAAATGGTTTCGACAATGCTCAGATATAAAGATTTCCGGCGGTTGATGAGTCCTGAATTTTGCCGTCACCGGGAGCAATACGACCTCGAAAATTGGCTTGCAAAAAAGCGCGACCAGTAAATTAATTTGGAGAAAATTAAGTGTGCGGAATTAGCGGAGTGGTTACAAAAAATAAGTTGTCGCCCGAATTGAAAGCGGCGGTTTCGCGGATGAGCGCGGCGCAAATTCATCGCGGACCGGACGGCGAGGGCGAATATTATGCCGAAACGGTCGCGCTTGCCGCGCGCCGTTTGAGCATAATTGACCCGCTCGGCGGTTGGCAGCCGCTCTATAACGAAGACAAATCGCTGGCTCTGATTATCAACGGCGAGATTTATAATTACATCGAATTGCGAAACGGTTTGAAAGCTGCGGGACATGAATTTCTGACGGACGCAGACGGCGAAGTCATTCTGCACCTTTACGAAGAAAACGAGACGGATTTTATTAATCACTTGCGCGGAATGTTTGCTTTTGCGCTCTGGGATAATAATCGCCGGCGTTTAATTTTGGCGCGTGACCGGATGGGTGAAAAGCCTTTGTATCTTTTCGAGCGCGACGGTCAAATTTTGTTCGCTTCGGAATTAAAAAGTCTTCTTCATTCGCGCCTCGTGCCTTTTGAACTGGATCCATCTGCCGTTAATCTTTATTTTCATTACCAGTATGTTCCCGAACCGCTGACACCGATCAAAGGCGTCCGAAAATTGGATGCGGCAAAAATGCTCATCGTTGATACGGAAAACTGGCAAATCGAGGAAAAAACCTACTGGAAAATGGAAGACGCGCCGCCGCTTGAAGGCGAGCCGCGAAATTTAATCCGCCAAAAACTCGAAGAAGTCAGCGAATTGATAGTTCGTTCGGACGTGCCCATCGGAGTTGCTTTAAGCGGCGGTTTGGATTCGAGCGTGGTCGCCGCTTTTGCCGTCCATAAGCAGCCGAATTTGTTTGCTTTCTGTGTCGGCTATGCCGGACGGCCGGAATCAGACGAACGCTGCGACGCCGAAACATTCGCACGTTTTCTAAAAGTTCCGTTTTTTGATGTCGAACTCGATACGCAGACGATTGTTAATTTTTTCCCCGAACTTAATTTATGGCGCGACGATCCGATTGCCGACATTGCCGGTTTCGGTTATTACGCCGTCATGCAGCTGGCCCGCGAACACGGCGTTCCGGTCGTTTTGCAGGGACAGGGCGGCGACGAGTTATTCTGGGGCTATCCGCAGCTGCGGGCGGCTGTCGAGGAAAATTTTAAAAAAGCTGCGTTACT
>JBDTZT010000401.1:0-4703 GCA_040005005.1 Actinomycetota bacterium | reverse complement strand
CGTTTGCGCGAATCGGCGTTTACATTTGCTACGACCGTCATTTTCCCGAAGGCGCACGATGTCTCGGACTCAACGGCGCGGAAATCATCTTTAATCCGTCGGCAACCGTCGCCGGATTATCGGAATACCTCTGGAAATTAGAACAGCCCGCGCACGCCGTTGCGAATGGTTATTTCGTCGGCGCGATTAACCGCGTCGGGACGGAAGCGCCGTGGAATATCGGCGAATTTTACGGTCAAAGCTATTTCTGCGACCCGCGCGGACAAATCATCGCCGAAGCCTCGCGTGACAAGGACGAATTAGTTGTTGCAGATCTAGATATGGACAAGATCAAGGAAGTCCGCAACACATGGCAATTTTACCGTGACAGAAGACCCGACGCTTACGGTGCGATTGTGGCTGATTAAGAAATTTTTGCGGCAGATGAACGCGGATAAGCGCGCATTATGAGCGAAGAAATTAGAAAACATCCGTTGAACGCAAAGGGCAAATATTATATTAACCAAGATAATTGCACTGGTTGCGCGGCTTGTGAATACGTTGCGCCAAATAATTTCAAATACGAAGATGGTTATATGTATATTTTTAAACAGCCTCAAACGATTGAGGAAGCAACGCTTTGCAAAGAAGCAATAATGGGTTGTCCGCACGAAGCAATTCACGACGATGGCGAAGAATAATTGAGAATGCAATTTGAATGGAATCCCGAAAAAGCTGATGCGAATCTAAAAAAACACGGAGTCAGTTTTGAAGAAGCGAAAACTGTTTTCGGAGATTTCTTGGCGCGAATTTTTGATGACGAAGAACATTCGTTTGAAGAAAGACGAAACGGCATTGTCGGACATTTCATAAAAAACCGTCTTTGATAAATCAGTTATACCGAAAAAGACGATGATACAATCAGAATTATCAGCGCACGAGAAACAATGCCGAGTGAAAGGGGCAAATACGAAGATGAAAATGAATGAAAATGATGAACTTTTACCGGAATATGATTTAGATTATTCGAAATCCAAGCCGAATCGTTTTTCTGCCAAGTATCAGCAAATGCAGAGAACGGTAGTTTTGGATGACGATGTTGCCGAAAGTTTTCCGAGTGCCGAATCAGTCAACGAAGCGTTGCGTTTTTTAGTTCGTATCACAAAAGAGAATCAAACGACTTTACAAAATAAATAAAAATGCAGGAAAGACAAAAATATTCGTCGGGCGCGAAATGGGAAAGCATCGTCGGCTATTCGCGGGCGGTCAAGGTCGGTTCGCGGATTTATGTGACGGGCACGACCGCAACTGGTGAAAACAGCCAAGTGGTCGGCGTTGGCGATGCTTACGCGCAGACCGTTCAGACGATAAAAAATATCGAAAAAGCATTAAAAGCTTTGGGCGCGGGACTTGAAAATGTCGTCAGAACGCGAATGTTTGTGACCGATATTTCGCGTTGGGAAGAATATGGCCGGGCGCACGGCGAATTCTTTCGCGAAATTATGCCCGCGACGACGATGGTCGAAGTATCGAAATTGATCGACCCGCAAATGCTCATCGAAATCGAAGCCGATGCCGAAATGTAACGAAATTAAAAAGTAAAATGGACAAATCAGAAACGGCTATTTGCGATGAATGCGAAAGCAGATTTATCGAGCAAGTTCTGAGATGAGTTCTTTGTATCCTGAATGTGCCAATGCTTTGTACGGTTATGAAGCCTGCAACCATAAATTTAATAACGGAATATGTTTGAAGTGTTATTGGGACGGCTCAACTTCAGCATATATTGAAAATTTGAAGAAAACAAAATTGTAAATATGACCGAACTTTCAAACGAACAAATCGAACTTGCATTTGCGGAGATCAATCCCGCGTTGTCGCAGGCTGAGGCGGTTTTTGAGGCAAATCGTTGTCTTTATTGCTACGATGCGCCTTGCACGCGGGCTTGTCCGACGCATATTGATGTTCCAAGTTTCATAAAAAAAATCGCATCGGGAAACTTGACGGGCGCGGCGCGGGTAATTTTTGACGCGAATCCGATTGGCGCAAGCTGTGCGCGGGTTTGTCCGGTCGAGGTTTTGTGCGAAGGCGCGTGCGTCGAGAAAACTTTGATGGACGCGCCGATTCAAATCGGTCGCCTGCAACGCTACGCGACTGATTACGCTACTCAAAAAGGCAAGCAGATTTTCTCAAAGGGCGAATCGAACGGCAAATCGGTCGGCATTATCGGTTCGGGTCCGGCAGGACTTTCCTGCGCGACGTATCTGGCGCGGCTTGGCTATGATGTGACGATTTATGAACGCAAACCGCTCGCGGGCGGACTTGATACCTACGGCATGGCGGAATACAAAATGCCGCAGAAAACTTCGCTCGATGAAGTGAAATTGGTCGAAAATCTCGGAGTTAAATTTGAGTTGAATTGTGAAATCGTCGTGATGTCGGAACCGCCGGCGTTGGCGGGCGAACGAAAAGCAAGGCTCGTAAAACTCTTCGCTAACGCAAATGATTCTGATTTACTATCGAATCACGACGCGATTTTTCTTGCTGTCGGACTTGGCGAAACGAATAAATTGAACATCGAAGGCGAAGATTTGGACGGCGTGATAGACGCGCTGCATTTTATCGAACAGATCAAAACACGCGATTGGAAATCCGTTCCGCTTGGGCGCACGGTTGCCGTGATCGGCGCGGGAAACACGGCGATTGATGCCGTCACGCAAGCCAAACGGCTCGGCGCAGAACGCGTTTTGATGATTTACCGGCGCACCGAAAAAGATATGTCGGCGTATGCCTACGAATATGAACTGGCAAAAAAAGACGGCATCGAATTTATGTGGCAGACTACTCCGATGACAATTTCGGGAAACGGAAAAGTCGAAAAATTACTTTGCAAAAAAGCGGACGGAAGTGAATTTGAAATTCCTTGCGAAATGGTCATCAAGGCAATCGGACAGCAAAAACAAGTCGGATTTTTGCAATCACTCGGCATCGAAACAGACGAAAAGCAGCGCGTTGCGGTGGACGAAAATATGCAAACTTCAAACCCGCAAATTTTCGCCGGCGGCGATTGCGTCAACGGCGGCGCGGAAGCGGTTGATGCTTCGCAGACGGGCAAACTCGCAGCGCAGGGCATTCATTTTTCTTTGACAGGCGAAAGCATTAAACTCGCCGGAGCCATTTTGTAAAATTTTAAGTGAGGAAATTATGTTCAAAAAATTATTGCTTTCCCCGATTTTATTGACAATTTTTTGTTTCGGCTGCCAAATGTTGACGAGTAAAACGACACCTGTCAATAATTCGGTGAACGCTGCTGAAAATAAAGTTCAAACCAGCGAAACGACTTCGACGAAATCTCCCGAAACGGTTTCAAACGATACGAAAACCGTAACGGACGAAAAAGATTTCCTGTCGTTTTTTTCCGGCGCGCTGGTAGTCAAGAAAACAGAGGATTATGGCTCCAGTTGGTCGGCTGAAAATGCGATTGACGAAAGCGCGTCAAGCGGCTGGGCAAGTCCGAAAGAAAAAATTACGAATCACAGTTTCGTCATCGAAATGCCCGAAAAAACAAATTTGAAAACGCTTTCATTCGATACGGCTTCGACTGACGGCGAACAGCGCGGCGCGAAGGAAATCACCATTGAAATCTCCGATACAAACGCCGATTCGGGCTTTCAGGAGATTGCGCGCGTTTCTTTGAAAGATAAGACGGACAATCAGCGTTTTCCGGTGAGTAAAGAAATCGCCGGACGATTCGTGCGCGTCAGTTTCGGCAAGAATCAAGGCTCGACCGAGTTTATCGAATTGATGGAGATTCGCGGTTTTGGCGAACAATTGACGAAAACGCCTTTATCGAACGCGAGCGGAACTTACGAAAGCGATTACGGCGACTTTCATATTAAGCAGGAAGGCAATTCGGTGATCGGCTGTTACGAACACCAGAACGGCTTGCTCAAAGGCGGCATCGAAGACCGCGTGATGAAATTGAACTGGAGCGAAGACAGCGACTATTCCGGTCCTGCCGTGATAGTTTTTACCGCTGACGGCAAAAAAATGGTCGGACTTTGGTGGGATAAGACCGCCGATATTTTAACGACCCCCGGAAACCAGTGGAACGGCACCAAGAAATCGAATGATGTCGGCTCGTGTCCGAATTTGCCGAATTTGAGTAAATCAAACGCCGCGCAAACGCAGCTTGCCGATGATCTCAAACAAAAAGGACGGGCGACCGTTTACGGGATAAATTTCGATACGGGTTCGGATGTCATCAAACCCGAATCGAAACAAACGCTCGAGCAAATCGTCGCCCTGCTCAAAGAAAATAAAGACTGGAAAATGACGGTCGAAGGACACACCGATAACGTCGGCGGCGCCGATTACAATCAGAAACTTTCGGAAAAACGCGCCGCGTCCGTCA
The DNA here is from genome assembly GCA_040005005.1 of Actinomycetota bacterium. Taxonomy (GTDB): domain Bacteria; phylum Acidobacteriota; class Blastocatellia; order Pyrinomonadales; family Pyrinomonadaceae; genus JAFDVJ01. The sequence continues at coordinate 310 of JBDTZT010000401.1, read as the reverse complement.
AAGATTATCTGGTCAAAGGCGGAATTGATGCGGCGCGTCTTAACTCCGCCGGTTTCGGAATGTCGAAGCCGTTAGCAACAAATGACAGCTCGTTCGGACGCGGACAAAACCGGCGCGTCGAGTTAGTGAAAAATTGATATTAACCGAAGATAGGGAGCGGCGAATTTGCCGCGCATTATTGAAATAACTCGCGGGAAACGGGCGAGATTTCTTTATTTTTCAGGAAGACAATTTTATGGCAGATTTAACAACAAATTTCGCAGGCATCAAATCGCCGAATCCGTTCTGGCTCGCTTCGGCGCCGCCGACG
>JBDTZT010000400.1:0-4706 GCA_040005005.1 Actinomycetota bacterium | reverse complement strand
AAGGCGATTCCGATCAATAAAGCCGTCAATCCGCCCGCCGCCGGTCCGACAAAAGGAACGGCGAAAAGACTTGCCGCCAGCAAAAGACAACCAATTACCGTCAGCCACGTTTCACCGATTACTTTAGCAAGTCGCGCAAAAATTCCGCCTTGCAACACAATCGCCAGAATTCCGATATAAGCGAAAAGATAACCGTTTTGTTCAGGCGAATAATTAAAGCGAAATGCTGTGTATTGTACGAAAACCGTTGTCATAATCGAAAAGGCGACGATGAGTAAAAAGTAGATCAGCGTAATTAATGTAAAGCGCGAATCTTTCATCATCGCGGCGAGGTCGCCAAGGCGCCCCTGCCGTTTTTCGGGCATCTCGTCCGACGAAAATTTACGCGATTCAGGCAAAATGAAGTAAAGCAGAACAGCATTTGTAAATGCCAGAGCCGACACAAAGAAAAACGGTGCGTGCGGTCCGAATTTACTTAAAATGCCGCCGATGGCAGGGCCGAAAACAAATCCCAAACCAAACGCCGCACCGATCAAACCCATGCCTTTGGCGCGATTTTCACGGGTCGTTACGTCGGCAATGTAGGCTTGCGCGGTTGAGATGTTGCCGCCCGTGATGCCGTCAAAAATTCTGCCGAAAAAAAGCATCCAGAGCGTCGTTGAAAGACCTGTAATCAGTGCTGCTATGCTCGTTCCCAAGAGACTGATAAACAAAATCGGTCGCCGACCGTATTTGTCCGACAATTGACCGAGAAACGGCGTGGAAATAAACTGCATTATCGAATACGAGGCAACCAGCCATCCGATCACAAAAGGCGATGCGCCGAATTCATTTTTGGCGTAAGCCGGCAGCACGGGAATAGCGACTCCGAAACCGACTAGGTCAATAAAAATCGTGACAAAAATTATAATTAGAGGCTTGGTAAAAAACTTTTCCGGCGCGTTTCCCGTATTTGTTTCGGCAACTTCTTTTTGACTCATTATGCTCTAAGACTATTTGTTTTTACTGCTCAAAAAAATATTTTGTAGTAAGATAACAAAGATTTACGATAACATTTTGGGGGAATTTGCAAAAGGGATGCAAAAAGCTACAAATATAAAAGTATTTTTAATTCTAATTACTGCACTTGTTTTTTCTATGTATCAGGAAACACCAGCCCAGCGCAAAAAAACGAATATAAAAACGCCGACGGTTGAAGTCAAGAGCGTTCCGCCGGAAATCAGCTACACGGTTTCGATGTCGAAGCCCTGGACGCATCTGCTCGAAGTTGAAATGCGTTTGAAGTGGGAAAAAATGCCTGATACTGTCGATCTTCAAATGCCGGTTTGGACACCGGGAAGTTATCTGATCCGCGAATATGCGCGGCACGTCGAGAGTTTTACGGCGAAAGATACGGGCGGCACGGCGTTACCCTGGCAAAAAATGAACAAAAATACATGGGCCGTTTCGCCTTTGTTAGGCACGAAGGAATTTGTCGTCAGCTACAATGTTTACGCGAATGAACTAACGGTGCGGACGAATGAATTAAACGCCGATCACGCGTTTTTCACGCCGGCTGCACTTTTAATGTTTCCGAAAGATCAGATCAAAGCGGCTTCGACCTTGAAAGTTAATCCTTACAAAGATTGGCGCATTGCGACCGGTTTGCCGAAAGTCGAAGGACAAACAAATGTTTTCCGCGCCGATAACTTTGATATTCTCTACGATTCGCCGTTTGAAGTCGGCAGTTTTCACGACGTTTATTTTACCGTCGAAGGCAAACAGCATCGCTTTGTGATCGAAGGCGAAGGTAATTACGATTTGCAGCGCATTGCCAAAGACACGGCGAAGGTCGTCGAGGAGGCCTACAAAATCTTCGGTGAATTGCCGTATAGCGATTACACGTTTCTTTTGAATTTGCGCGGCGGCGGCGGGCTTGAACATTTAAATTCGACCGCGCTCCAATGGAATCGTTTCGGTTTTGCGGGAACGCGTCATAACGATTTTATGACACTCGTCGCCCACGAATATTTTCACTGCTTCAACGTCAAACGCATTCGCCCCGACGCGCTCGGACCGTTTGATTACAACAACGAAAATTACACGCGTCTTTTGTGGGTTGCCGAAGGCGGCACGGCTTATTACGAATCGGTCTTGGTGCAGCGCGCCGGAATTATTTCCGACAAGGAATTTCTCGACGGCAAAGCCGCGCAGATTCAGGCACTTCAGGAACGCCCCGGCCGATTTGAAACTTCGCTCGAAGAAGCGAGTTTTGACGCGTGGATAAAATATTATCGGGCCGATGAAAACGCCGTCAACAATCAAATCTCGTATTACGACAAAGGCGAACTCGTCAACTTTTTGCTCGATATCGAGATTCGTTCGGCATCGAAAGGCGCAAAATCTTTGGACGATGTGCTGCGTTATCTTTACAACGAATTTTACAAGAAGAACAAAAACTACACGCCCGCAGATTATCAAAAAGCGTCGGAAATAATGGCCGGCAAATCGCTCAATGATTTCTTCTCGAAATACGTTCGCGGACACGACGAAATTGATTACAGCGCGGTTTTAAGCGGCATCGGTTTGCAGCTGAAAGATAATAAAGGAAAGGAAACGTCGTATCTCGGCGCGACTCTGCGGCAGGACGCCGAGCGTTTGACGATTACGGCAGTGCCGAAAGGAACACCGGCTTACGAGCAAGGTTTGAACGCCAACGACCAGATCATTGCGGTTGACGGAATCCGTGCTAATCAGACGTTTTTGCAAAGCTATCTTAGCGAAAAGAAAGTCGGCGAAAAGGTCAAATTAACCGTCTTTCGTTTTGATGAGCTCCGCGATATTGAAATCATTCTCGGTGGACGCGCGCGTTCGGCTTATCTCATCGTGGCGGCGGAAAATCCGACCGATGAACAGAAGATGATTTACAAAAACTATCTCGGCGCGGAATTACAGTAGAAAAGTGAATGGTGAAAAGGATTAAAAGTGAAAAAGTTAGCGAAGCAGTGTCCCAACGCTTTTTTACTTTTCCGCCGCTTCGCTTTTTCACTTTGACCGTTATGCGAAATTTTAAGAAATTTATTGTTTTTACATTGCTGATCGCGACCGTTGCGTGTCAGAAAAATATTTTTGAATCGTCAAGCGTCGCGCCCGCGACCTTAAGAGATGTTCCGGCTTTGCGTTTGAATTTTCGGTATGAAGCGGACGTTCCCGCACCTTCAGACCCGACGAAACTCGCGCCGACGGAAGAAAAAAACGCGGCGGTGCAGGTCGATTTTGACGCAACCCGTCAGCAGGAAATTCTCGTGAGAACGATTCCGTCGCCGAATCGGCAGCGGTTGCTGACGGTTTATCAGCGGCTCGGTGATGCCGATTATAATTATCGGCTCGATATGTATGCAGCGGACGGAAAGTTTCTGCGCCGCGTTTCGCCCGACAGTATGATTCTACGTTTTCCCGATATTATCGTCTGGTCGCCCGATTCGACGAATGCCGCGTTTGTCGCGATTGCGCGTGAAGGCGGATTGAATAGTTTAACGCCGTTGCCGAGTCCGTCGCCGGGTAATTCAAACACTTCCGCAAACAAAACGGCAAATCCGAATGCGAACGCGAATACGAATACGAATGCAACCGTCAACGCCAATGCCGAAAACACGAACACGACAGCCGCGCCCATTGCGCCGACTTCAGCAACGCCCGAATCGGCGCCGAATGTTCTGACATTTCGCACCGAACAGATTTACGTTTGCAATTCCGAAGGCGTTAATTTAAAACCGATCACGCAGAACGAAGGATTGATCTATTATTATTTCGTCTGGTCGCCCGACGGCACGATGTTGGCAACTTTGGCGGCAACCTTTCAGGAATGGAACTATTTACAGATGCAGGCGGAGAAAAACGGCGAAATTTTCGTCCCTTTGGGAAGACCGCGCATCGTCGAGAAAAACGGGCGCGAGCGACTCGTTGATGACAACTTGACGGCGGTGCGTCCGGTTTGGTCGCCTGATTCGGCAAAAGTCGCGGTTGGTTTTGACAAACAAATCCGCATTTACGACGCGATCGGCGACAATCCGACGCAAGCCGCGATTCCGCTGATTAACCAGCTTAAAATCTCGTCGCAAGCATATGACCAAGCAAAAATTCGTGAAGAGCAAAGTCCGCCGGGCAGCGCGAACGCCGAAACTAATACAAACACAAGTCCGAATCAGCCTTCAATGACATTGCCCGATGAAAAAACGCTTGTTTCGTTTCAGCCGATCGTCGCGCTCGAATGGTCGGCTGATAATTTGCTTTATCTGCAGACAGGTTACGTCAAACAATACAAAAGCGGCGATGGTGCGCGCAGCAGTTTGCGCTGGCATCGGCTTGTTTTTAGCCCGCAGGCAACTGCAATTAAATGAGAAAAGTTGTCAGAAAGTCAGCAGAAAGTTGACGGGAGTTATAAAAACTAACTGAAACTATCTGTAACTTTCTAACAACTACCTGCTAACTTTATAAAACTATGAATTATCAAACAATATCCGAAATTTACGACGCGAACGATAAGATTCGCGGAAAACTGAAAAGCGTTATCGCAAATTTGACCGACGAACAAGCCAACACTTTGCCCGACGGCGAAAAGTGGACGGTTGCCGCCTTTGTCGAGCATATCTCGATTGTCGACGAAGGCATTACGCGCATTTCCGCCAAACTGCTGAACGAAGCAAAAGCAAACGGTAAAACTGCGG
>JBDTZT010000399.1:0-4710 GCA_040005005.1 Actinomycetota bacterium | reverse complement strand
TTATCTGCAAAAACTTTATGCGAGACTTTTCAAACCGCTCGAAATTGTGGTTGGTCGGCGCAATCTAGTGATTATTCCGGTCGGCGCAATGCATTACGTCCCGTTTCAGGCTTTGAACGATGGCGAAAAATATTTGGTTGAAACCCGGAAAGTTGTTTACAGCCCAAGCGCGGCGGTTTGGCAATATTTGGAGAAAAAACCAAAGCGAAAGATAAAACGGGCGTTGCTGATCGGTTTTGCCGACGAGCGCATTCCGCTCGTGAATCAAGAAATCAGCGCATTGCAAAAGATTTTCCCCGCAGCAAAAACTTTCACCGGCGCGGACGCAACGTTTTCAAACTACACGAAAAATGCGCCCCTTGCAGACGTTTTGCATCTTGCTTGCCACGGGCAATTTCGTCCTGAAAATCCGCTTTTTTCGAGTCTCCATCTAGCTGACGGATTTGTCACCGTGCGCGATATTTGTGCCCAGATATTAAACGCCGATTTGGTGACACTGAGCGCGTGCGAAACCGGCTTGAATAAAATCTTTGCGGGCAACGAGATTTTAGGTTTGGCGCGTGGTTTTCTTTCAGCAGGCGCAAACTCTTTGGTTTTGAGTCTGTGGACGGTGAGCGATGAGGCAACCGTCCGATTGATGAAGGATTTTTATAAAGATTTGCAACGCGGCGAAAGCGTTGCGGCATCATTAAGATCGGCACAGCTGAATTTCATAAAAAATAATTCACACCCGTATTTCTGGTCGCCGTTTATGGTTATCGGAAAATAATTTTTTTTCAGAAAATGTCTTTTTGATAAAATTAAGCGCACTGTGTAACCGGCAAAGTAGCATTTTTATATTCAAAGAGGCAGTAATGAACAGTTTTATCGAAAATATTTATTTGAAGTCCGCTTTTTTACTAATTTTTACGCTTGTCTTTTGCACGGTAATTTTCAGCCAGAAAAACACGGCACCAACCAATGATCTGACTCGTGTTCCAAACGAAATTATCATTGAGCTTAATGCGGTCAATCAAAATGATTTACCGGCAATTTCCACTCAATATGGTCTTACACTACTTGACCAAGTTGGAACTCCGCCAACCTATCGAATGCAGATTACTAACGGGCAAACACCTGAGCAACTGCTGGCGGCAATGCAGAATGATACGCGTATTCTGACCAGAGAATTTAACCGGAAACTTTATCAGGTTGAAACGGAAGATTTGCCGTGGACAATCGGTCAAACTTGGTCAATCGGTCAAACTTGGTCAATCGGCCGAAGCAAGAAAGGCTATGACAGTCAATGGTTTCCCGATATGATTCGGCTCAAAGAAGCGCATCAAATAAATCGCGGGACGCGAGTTGATAATGGACAGCCAATTGTCGTCGCGGTTTTGGATACGGGAATTGACCTTAATCATCCGGCTTTTGCAAATAGACTGGTCTCGGGCTACGACTTTGTCGGCAATGACGATAATCCGAGTGAGGAAGGACTATTGCGTCAAAATCCTTCATTCGGACACGGAACGCACGTTGCGGGAATCATCGCCTTGACCGCGCCCGAAGCGAAAATTATGCCGATTCGCGTTTTAGACCAAAACGGCGTTGGCGAACTTTGGCGAGTTCAGGCGGCAATCATTTGGGCGTTGAATAACGGCGCAGATGTAATCAATATGAGTATGAGTTTTCCTACCGACACTTTGCCGCAAGATAAGAAAGTTCTCAAAAGATTGCTGGATTTTTGCGATGACGGAACTGAAATCGAAATCGGAAAAACCTATCCGACAAACAATAAGAAATGTATTATGGTTGCCGGTTCAGGAAACAGCGGAACTTACGGTCCAATTTATCCGGCGGAATTAAAGGCGGAGGGCGTTGATATTTTATCGGTCGCGGCAAGCAATCGCTACGATCAACTGGCGGCTTTCTCCACGATCAATAAGAGATGTACCGGCGGCAGTGGCGGATGCGGCGGCGGCGATGAATGGGTCCGATTTGTCGCGCCGGGCGAAAATATCATCAGCGCAATGCCGGGCGGAACTTACGGCGCCTGGTCGGGAACTTCGATGGCATCGCCGATTGTGGCGGGAATTGCCGCTTTGGTTAAAGCCAAAAATCCAACTATGACCACGGATCAGGTATTTCATCAGATTGAAAGCACGGGAATTAATTGGAGATGCACGGTTGCGTCAAGAAGTTACGAAATTGATACCACAAGAGTTGACGCTTTTTGCGCACTCAGCGACAATTTTGCTTGTGGACCGCGAAGAACTAATTGCCCTGAATAATTGTTTGGGAATTTTAACTTGTAAAGCTAATCGAAAACGGTTGGCTTTTTTATTTTTCAAAAAATAATTTAATCTGCTGTCTTTTTTATCTCCTTGTTCACACTGTATTGCTGAGAACCCCTGCTTGACTAATAAAAATTACAGAGAAACTAAGATAAAAAAGGAAGGAAATTAAAACAATGAGAAAAGATAAAAAACATGGGCAAATATGGAAAATATCATTAGTAATCGCAGCGATTTTTGCGTGGGTCGCAATTCCGTTCGTATTACAAAACAAGGTTACAGCAAGCAGTGAAATGCCGCTTTCGACACTGACGGCAAATCTGGTGGCGCCGGGCGGAAGCATTAACCCGCACGGCGCAGCAACTTATAACGTGTATCCGAGCGGCAAACGTGAGCTTGAAGTTGAAGTTGAAGACGTAAACCTAGTTGACGGCACCAACCTCGGAGTAACTTTCAACAATGCGTCCATCGGACAAATAACATTATTGGCGCAAAAAGGAAAATTAACCCTGCGCACTGAAGCCGGTCAAACCGTTCCAACAGTGAGCAACGGAGATACGGTTCAAGTCAAAAACGGCGCGACTCTTTTAGTTTCAGGCGCGTTCGGCAGCGGACAAACTCCGACACCGACCGGCTCGCCGACCGCAACACCAACCGGTTCGCCGACCGGCTCGCCGACGGCAAGCCCGACGGCAAGTCCGACCGCGACTCCATCACCGTCGCCGACCGAATCGCCGGATGAAACCGGAATCTTTGCGACTCTGAGCGGTCCGACAATAAACGGCACGATGCCACGCGGTATCTCGGAATATGAAATTCACGGCAGCCGCACGGAACTTGAAGTGCGCGTTTCCCGCGTTAACCTGCTAATCGGCACGTCGCTGAGCGTAATGGTCAACGGCACGAACGTCGGCAACATCTTTCTGGCAAGCGGCGGCGAAGGCCGATTAAGACTTCGCTCGGACCGTGGCGATACCGTTCCGGTAATTGTCCCGGGTTCAACAATCCAAATCAAAGACGGCGCAACGGTCGTTCTTTCGGGAACGTTCGTGATGAATCCGACTCCTACGCCAACCGGCACACCGCAGATTCGGCATTTTGAAGGCGTGATGACGCGCCCCAACTCGACGACCGTCTATTACGCCCCGAAAGGCGAAATGAGTGTAACGTTGAATGCAACTGATACGCAGGCGACGATTACCGGCACCTATTCAAATCTGACCAGTAATCAAACGGGCGCGAAAATCACGGTTGACGTTAATTCAGCCGTTACGGTCATCCACGATTTCGGAGCGCTTGGCGGAAGATTTGGAACGCTTGGTCTGGTAACGATTGACGTAACGCCGATGCAGGTTCAACAGCTTCGGACGGGAATGTGGACGGGATCGGTTGCGACGGTCAACAACCCGACGCTCGAAATCACCGGACCGATTCTGAGCCAAACGAACAACGGCGATTTTGACGGCGATGGCAACAACGACTTTGCGGTCTTCCGTCCGTCAACCGGAACGTGGTATTCGCAAAACAGCGCAGGCTTTACGGCGCAAAACTTCGGCACAGCAGCTGATGTTCCTGTTTCGGCAGATTTTGACGGCGATGGCAAAACCGACAAGGCAATCTTCCGCAACGTGGGTGGTAATGGTGTTTGGGAAATCAGCAACAGTTCGGACGGTAGCATTACTTCAACCCAGTTCGGCTTTGCAACCGATATACCGCTGCGCGGCGACTTTGACGGCGACGGACGCAACGACATCGCGGTCTTCCGACCTTCAACCGGTGTCTGGTATATCAAGAAGAGCGACAATACCGGCTTCCAAATCGTTCAGTTCGGCACGAGCGAAGACATTCCGATGTCAACCGATATGGACGGCGACGGCAAGGCTGATGTGACGGTGTTCCGTCCGTCAACTGGTGTCTGGTATTGGATCAACAGCGAAACCGGAAGCATCGGCATCGTCAAATTCGGTCAAACGGGCGACAAGCCCGTAAAAGGCGACTTTGACGGCGACGGACGCGCCGACATTGCGGTTTATCGTCCTTCGACCGGTGTCTGGTATATCTGGAAATCCGCTAGCGGCGCGTTTGACATTCGCCAATTTGGTCTCGCCGAAGACATTCCGGTAGCCGGAAACTACGACGGCGACAATCAAACCGACCTCGCGGTGTTCCGTCCGTCAACCGGTGACTGGTATATCTGGAGAAGCATTGACAACACTTACGAATTCAGACATTTCGGTCTGACGGGCGATATTCCGGCAAGCCGCTAGAAAAGATGTTTTTAGTCCCGGCTTCCGGCGGAGCAGGTATCCGCAAGATTAAAAGTCGCCTGAAACCGGAACTCGAAACGTGCATTGAATTTTTCAGGCAACACAAACTTTCAATCTGCCGTCCAAGTAAATGCTTCCGGCAATTATAAAGAATAGTTAATAAACAGGAA
>JBDTZT010000398.1:0-4714 GCA_040005005.1 Actinomycetota bacterium | reverse complement strand
GCTTGCGGCTTAGCGCGAAAAGTTTTCGCGCTTTTTTATTTTGTTGAAATTCCGCATTTTAGTTATCATCGATGATAAAAACTGTCGGCGTAAGAATTAAAAGAAAGTATCAATAATGAAACAACTGGCTTGGGCAACCGATATTCATTTAGACCGTCTAACCGAACGGGATTATTTGGAATACAAGGAATATCTGCAAGAGTTAAACCCGGATTGTCTGATAATTTCGGGCGATATTGCCGAAGGCGAAGTTGTTTGTAAATCGCTCAAGGATTTTAACGATTCTTTCGATTTTCCGATTTATTTTGTGTTGGGTAATCACGATTTCTATTTTAGCGGTTTTGCCGAAGTTGAAGAAAATGTTCGTGCTTTGATTAAAGAATCGGGAAATCTAAATTGGTTGAGCGAGTCAGGTATTGTTCAATTGAATGATTCGACGGCATTAATCGGTGTTGAAGGTTGGGGTGATGCCCGAAACGGCACATTGAATTTAAGCGAAGGAACGACGAGAGATGTAATGTCAATTGCCGATTACAAAGGTTTGAGCAGAGTAGAAATCGGCGAATTGCTCAAATCCAAAGGCGATAGATACGCGGAAATTCTGCGACCTGTTTTGTTTGAAGCCGTGAAAAATTTTCAGAAAGTTATTTTTGTAACGCACGTTCCGCCGTTTGTCGAGGTTTGTTTTGACCGGAGCTTGAGAATTTGCGGAGAATTCAAGCTGCCATTTTACACCTGTAAAGTTATTGGTGATATGCTTTTAGAAGTGATGACCGAAAATCCTTCGTGTCAAATGACCGTTTTATGCGGACACACTCACGAAAAAGCCGATACGAAAATTCTTGAAAATCTGCGCGTCAGGGTAAAAGAATCAGGTTATGGCAGTTGGTGGGATGCGACAATTATCTTATTAGATTAAAAAACCATAGCTTTTAAATTTAATAAATAATGCCGAACAGGTTTGGATGATTCCAAGCCGTTTTTTTGTGGTAATATTATTTTTCTTTTTACGAGAACTTTGAGAGAACCTTATAAATAGCATGGAATAAAGATAAAAATATGGGATCAAAGACAGAAGATAAAATCTTTCGCCAAGTCCCGATTTATTTTTCAGCGATTTAACTTCTCTTTGTTAATTCAAAATGTTCCACCAATTGTTCAAAAAAATTTAGGTATGCGATGAATGATGCAAAGCCGAGGTTTTTTGGACAGTCAGTTTTAAATGCGAATTATCGCAAAAAGGGCTTGTCCGGGTTTGCTTGCAATTACAGAGTTTTACGTTGCCGGTTCGCCTTGCGCTACATAACAACGGTTTGTTTTTGCTGCCGTGATGAGTGCCGTCGCAAAAAGGCTGATTTTTGCTTTTGCCGCAGCGGCACCACAGATAAGTTTCGTTTTCGTTTAAGTGAACATTGGCGGGTTTGGAAGTTGCCGTGATCGGTTTTTTGAAGCCTCTCGATAATTCGCTTTTGGGGTTATCCGAAGCAATTAGAGGATAAAAATAACAAACCGCCCAGCCTTCCTGCGGGTCATTAATCAACCCGAGTTTTTGGGGAAATTGTCTTGTAAATTTTGCCGTTCCGAAAATCTGATCCCAAATCGAAAACATATTGCCGTAGTTTCCGTTCGGGTCGCTGATATTGTCTGCGAGCGAAACGCCGTGATGTGCATAATGGAAGGCAGGGGTGATAAATATCCGTTCGACGATAGTAGTTAAAGGATTAAGAGCTCTGTATTTATAAAGAACCGTATCCCATTTGCGTGTGCTGTGCGACGCGATAACAAGCAATTGTTTTAGTATTACGCCGATAGTTGCCGCTTTTGCTCCGCCAAGGAAAATAACTATCGAAAGCCACCAAATATTTGGGAATATTACGTAAAACAGACCTGAATTTCTGAAAGACACGAAAAAGCCCATCTCTTCGGCTTGATGATGCGGACGATGAAGTTTCCATAAGAAAGCGTATTCATGCGAAAATCGGTGATGCCAATATTGCAGGAAATCATCTATCAATAAAAACGCGGGTAGAACAATCCAAAGGCTCAAGCCCGCAAATTGATTTTGAAACGAAGGTATTAGAAATTCACCAAACTTGAAAGCCATAAAAACAACCACCGGTTTTATAATTACGGCGAGGACAAAAAATCCGCCGGCTTCTTGTATCCAATCGTCGGCCGTGCGTTTTGTTCGATAAAGATAACCTGCAAGCGTTTCAATCAGCCCGAAGAATGCCACGATGCCTAAAACAGCATAAACTTCAAAATTTTTTATTCCGAAAAGCGGCTCGTTCATTTTGGTTTATTCGTAAAAATAACACCAAACCAAAATGTTTTCAATCACAATAAACCGTGCTTAATTCAGATGAAAAAAGCGGGTTTTATTAACTTTTGGCAAATGAATGATTTATTTCTTGGGAAGATTCAATTTATGTCCGGCAAGTTTTTCAAAAACCTTTAAATATCTTTTCGGGAAAAGACGCGAAACGTGGCTCATGGCGTGTGCGTCTTTGCCGATCAAAATTCGCGGATTTTCCGTTTTGATGCCTTGCAGAATCGTTTCGGCGGCTTGTTCGGGCGAGGTTTGCGCGACCTTTTCGAAAAGTTTTACGCCTTGCACTTTGTATTCTTCGGACGTTTTTTCACCGATCCGCGAATTGCGGACGATATTGGTTTTGATGCCGCCCGGATGAACGCTTGAAACACGGACGTTTGAGTTTTCGAGCTCGTGGCGCAAAGATTCAGTAAAACCGCGGACAGCAAATTTTGATGAGCAATAAGCGGTTTGTTCGGGCGGCGCGATGAGTCCGAAAACGCTGGAAATATTGACGATATGCGCCGCTTCCTGCTGTTTCAAGAGGGGCAGAAAAACTTTACAGCCGTAAATCACGCCCCAGAAATTGATGCCCATCAGCCATTCAAAATCTTCGAGCGAGATTTCTTCAAAAGTGCCGAGAAGGGCGACTCCGGCGTTGTTTATCAAATGCGTGACGCGTCCGTGTTTGGCTAAAACTTCAGTGTTGAATCTTTGAATTTCTTCGAGTTTTGAAACGTCAATAACGTGCTTTGAAACAGGAACGCCGAGTTTTTCGACCATTTCCGCCGTTTCGCTCAAGTCTTGTTCATTGACATCGCATATTGCGATTCCGGCGATTTTTTCCTCCGCCAGGCGAACCGTCAAAGCGCGACCGATTCCCGAAGCCGCGCCCGTGATAACCGCCACGCTTTTTATTGATAAAGTCATAATTTTAGGCAGGATAGTTTTTTACTGCCAACTGCCGCTGCCTACTTACGAATTAATACTCTCGCATTTCCCGCGTTGCCGTTGGCATCAAAAACGCGCAGGGTGACCGAATATTCGCCCGTCGCTTTCAAAGGAATTTCGATGGTGTAGCGTTCTTTTTGGCTGTCGGAGATTCCGTCGTCGGCGTAAACTTCCTGCCATTCGCCGCCGTTGACGCTGAATTCGGCACGGTTTAGAAAACTTGATGTTTCAGTAGCTTCAAAAATGACGCGCGCTTTATCGCCCGAAACTTGGAGATTTCCAACTTGCGAAACAGTCGGCGCGGTATTATCAATATCAAAAGGCTCGCTTAATTTTTCGCCCGAAAGCATTTGATTGACGGGATTTGAAACCGAATCTTTAGCGACAATTTTGAAAACATAGCGTCCGTCAGCCAAAGATTGACCGTCAATCGTGTAAAAAGTATCTGTCAGATTTTCCTTCAAAAGTTTAAAATTGGCGTCGCCGACTTCTTTGTAATAAACGTCGTAAATGAGTTTGTCGCCGTTGCGGTCTTCCGCTGTCCATTGGAGAGATTTCGCGCCGCGTTGATAAACTCTGCGCGGCGTGGAAAGTGGAACAACGATACCGAAAACTGCCGGATCGAGTCCCGAAAGTTCGATGTTCGGGTCGAGCTGAATCGCCGGATTTGCCGCCAGACCGACATTTGTCGGCAAAACCTGAATCGAAAGAATTTCGGGCGCAATGTTGCGCGCTAAGAAAGAAACATTGACTTCGGATAAATAAATACCGTCATACGGTTGAGGTCCCGATGAAAAACTAGTTCCTTTCGGCAAAGTTTTACTATCGAAAACCGCTCGCCATTGCAGATATTTTGCTTTCGGGCTGGTGATTTGCGTGCCTTTCGCGTCGGTGTAAGCCGCGCTCCACGCGCTCCACGTTTCGTTTGGTTTTTCGGTGTTTCCGCTTCGCGTTTGCAACTGCACATTGCCGCTCGAATTCCACCAAATTCGGCCCCAGGTCGAAACGGCTTTTGTATCTAAAACCGCTGATTCGTAAGTTCCTTCCCCGACAGATTCTGCGCCGAAACTGTAAAGTTTGCCCTGATTGCTCGAAGTTGCAAGCAGTTTTTGACCGAAAGTGTTAATCGTTGAAATTTGTCCTTCATCCGATTGTAAAAGAAGCGTTTCGCGTCCATTGTTTGAAACGCTGTAAACTCTGCCTTTGTCGGAAGTTCCGATCAAAACGCCGTTTCCGGTTTGATGGGCGTAAATCGCAAACGCCGAAACGGTGGCCGAGCTCCAAATCACATCGCTTCCGCCGTCGGGCAAAATGCGGTAAACGGCGGATTTGGCGTTTGTAAGATCGTAACGGCTTTTCGGCGCTTGTTCAGTTGTCGCCGCGCCGGGTTTTTCGACCGAAACGGTTTTGCTCTCGATTGCGGCAGCGGCGGTTGTCGCGGCAGTGTCGGGA
>JBDTZT010000397.1:0-4717 GCA_040005005.1 Actinomycetota bacterium | reverse complement strand
CAAATTAGTGCATCATAGTGTTTGACAATTTTTCCTTCTCTCTTTCATCAACGGTGGTTCGTCCCTTTTGGAAAGAATTCTTAGCGGCGGCGTTTTGGATAGTTTGAGAGTAGGCATGTATTAGGTTAGAAGCGGCTCAAAAAAATTGAGCTATCAAACGCAAACACTTCTGTCGCAACCGTTTCACTGAAGCACACTTCGCTTTGACACTTCTATTAACTTCTGAAAAACGCAAGAAGTTTAGGCATTCGTTTGTCGGCAGAAAGACTGTCCGGCAAGTTTGTCTTGTGTTTCAAAGTGAAATTTTGCGGTTTTCGGTTAAGAAAACAAAATAAGGATATTAAATTTTAAATGAGTTTTAATGATTTGAACTTGCATCCGATGCTTTTGAGCAGATGCGAGTCACTCGGCTTTACTACGCCGACACCGATTCAAGAACAAGCGATTCCGCTTGCTTTACAGGGCGAAGATATTATCGCCTGTGCGGAAACAGGAACCGGCAAAACTGCCGCGTTTTTACTTCCGATTTTACAAAAATTGATTGAAAATAAACCGAAAGGAACGGCTGTTTTAATTCTCGCACCGACGCGTGAACTCGCCAATCAAACCGAACAAGCGTGCCGCGATCTGGCACCGAAAAATATTCGCTGTGCGATTCTGATCGGTGGCGCAGGCTACCGAAAACAGGAAGATGCGCTGCGGCGCGGCGCTGATATTATCGTCGCGACGCCCGGACGGCTGGTTGATTTTATGGAACGCGGCGAAATTAATTTTTCCAAACTGCATACGCTCGTTTTGGACGAAGCCGATCGCATGCTCGATATGGGTTTTCTGCCGGCGATCAAACGCATCGTGAAAACTTTGCCGACCGACCGACAAACGCTTTTCTTTTCGGCAACAATGTCGTCCGACATCGAAAAAATCGCGTATTCGATGATGCTTGACCCGAAATTTATCGAAGTCAACAAACGCGGAAAGGTTACCGATTTGGTGCAGCAATCTGTTTATCCGGTTGCCGCTGCGTCGAAAACGGTTCTTTTACTGGATCTGTTGGAACGCGAAAAGTTTGAGCGCGTGCTGGTTTTCACACGCACCAAACGCGGCGCGGATAAACTCGCGCATCTCCTCGAAGCGCGTTCGCATAAATCGAACCGCATTCACGGCGACCGTTCGCAATCGCAGCGCGAAGCCGCTCTCAGAAGTTTCAAAACAGGTAAAACGCGTGTTTTAGTGGCAACGGATGTGGCAGCGCGCGGGATTGATATTGATTCGGTATCACATGTGATAAACTATGATATACCGGAGGTGCCGGAAGATTATGTGCATCGCATCGGACGTACGGGACGCGCCGGCAATAAGGGTCGCGCTATCACATTGGTAACGGCAGGCGAAGAACATACGATGCGGGCAATCGAGCGTTTGACAGGTCAAACGGTTGAGCGCATTTTGTTGCCGGATTTCGGCGGTGTCATGCCTTCGGCTGTCAAGCCTTCCGCCAATAAATTTCCGGCGGGGCACAAAAAGAGTTTTCGCTCATTTCGTCCGCGCCGAGGCAGATAAAAAAGGAAAATAAATTTATGAAAAAAGAAGTATTTCAAGTTGGTCAAACACTGGAAATGTTGTGTTCGGCTTGCGATGTTGAACAAAATCATACAGTTGAAAGCATAACCAAACAAGGACAAATAACTAAAGCAGTGTGTCAGGTCTGCGCGACTTCAAGCACATTTAGCCGGGGCGTAAAAACTTCGGTGGCGATGGGTAAATCAAAAACCGCTTCGCCCTACGATCGAACGCGAAAATATCGCAAAGGTCAGGCAATGATGCATTCGGTTTTTGGACAGGGCGAAGTGACGGATGTTATTGAGCCGCAAAAAATTGATGTCTTGTTTGGCGACCGTACGCGACGTTTGATTCACGCACAAAATTAACTAAATCAAAATTTATTAAAACGAAAAGGCGACTCAAAGAAATTTGAGTCGCCTTTTTACTTTTGCTTTTTTACTTTTTATCTTCTGCCGCCTTTAATCAATAATCCCAAAACCAAACCGACCGCCGCCGAAATCAAAATTGTTTGTCCCGGTTTTTGACGCGCAAATTCTTTTGCGTCTTCGACTAATTCTTTCGGGTCTTTGTTTGAAATTTCCTTGAACTTTTCACCGGCTTGCGTGAATTTTTCGTTCGCATAATCTTTCGCTTTAACCGCCGCGTCCTGAAATTTTTGCTGATATTCCTGTGCTTGCATTTTCCAATCTCCTAAATACTCGTCGTCCGTCACTCTGGTTTCCTCAATCGGAGCAATCGGAACAAGACTTTGCTCCAATTCCTTTTCCGCTTTTTTAACTTCCGTATCAAATTCTGACATATTTATATTTCTCCTTCCGGTTTTCCAAAATTAACCAAGCTGAAACTTTTGGTTTCGCTTTTTGATGCTGCCCGGTTACAAAAAGTTGATACGATTTTTTCAAAAATTAAGTTCGTCCTAGTTTTTTCACCCACGACTTGACAGACCGTTTTTCGATTTGAGAAACTATCAGGTGAGTAAGCACTTACTTATTTAATTTAATAAGCGATTTTTGAGAACATAAAGTTGAAGGAGACTTGGTTGATAAAAGATATTTTTAAATGCGGAACCAGCCGGATGGCGGGCGACGAACGCCGTGAACAGCTTTGTCAGGTGGCAATGCGGCTATTTTCCGAAAAAGGATTTAGCGGTACCACCACAAAAGAAATTGCGAATGCGGCGGGCGTTTCGGAAGCAATGGTTTTTAAACATTTTGCCAATAAAGACGAGCTTTATGCAGCAATTCTCGACCATAAGGCTTGCGACCACGGATTTGATAATCCGTTTGCGGAAATTGCCGATAAAATCGAACAAAAAGATGATTTTGGCGTATTTTACGGGATGGCTTTGAATGCGCTCGATCATCACAAACAAGATTCCGATTTTTTGCGTTTGATGCTTCATTCCGCACTTGAGGGACATAAATTGGCAGAGGTTTTTTTTGAAAATTTTATCACGCATATTTATGAATATTTGGGTTCGTATATTCGTCAACGTCAGGCTGACGGCGCGTTTCGTGAAGTTGAACCGCGCATTGTCGTCCGCTCTTTTATCGGAATGTTTGTTCATCATTCGCTGAACAATATACTCTGGGACAAGGAACAAAGATTATTAAAAATTTCCAATGAAGACGCGGCACGCGAATTTGCTACGATTCTGCTTCAGGGAATTAAAAACAGTGAAACAAATTTCACTGAAAATTCGCTTTAATAATTGAGCAGTAAAAATCAATGGGATTAATAAATTTTAATAAAACAGCATTTATTTTATTTTTTACGGTGAGTTTGTCTTTTTTCTCGGCGTGCAGCGGTTCGAGCGCGAAAACCAACTCCAACGCCAATGCCGAAACAAAACCGACCAATGTTGAAATAACCGCGACGCAGGCGGTCGTGCGGCAAATTCCGACATATTTTGAAGCGACGGGAAACTTGGCAAGCGACGCGCAAACGGATGTGGCGCCGAATGTTGCCGGAAAAATTGTCGAAGTAAATTTCGATGTCGGAAGTTATGTCAACAAAGGCAGTGTTCTAATCCGGCTTGACGCCCGCGACGCGCAGATTCGTTTGGAACAGGCGCAAGCGCAGGTTGAACAACAGCGCAAAGCCGTCCAACAGGCGGAAGCGAGTGTTGACCAAGCGATTGCCAATCTGCGTCAGACGCAAGTTCGTTTGGGCATCGGCGACGGCGAAACCTTTAATATCGAAACATTTTCGCAGGTTAAAACAATCAAAGCGCAGTTGGAATTAGCCGAAAAAGAATTGACGCGAACGACGCGACTGCTCGAAACGGGAGATCTTTCACGCGCTCAATACGACCAGCGCAAATCGCAGCGCGACGCACTTCTCGGACAACTTGACGAAGCGCGTTCAAACGCGGCGGTTGCCGTTAAAGCGATTGACACGGCACGAGCGGCAGTCAACACGGCACGAACCGTTGCCGGACAAGCCCGCGCCGCCGTCACGACTGCGCAAACGCAGGTTGATCAAGCCAACAAAGCGATCAGCGATACGACGGTTTATGCACCGATCAGCGGTTATGTTTCGGAAAGAAATTCGGATTTAGGTGAATACATCTCACCGAGCACGCCGAACACAAAAATTGCGACGATTGTCCGCACCGCGGTTTTGCGTTTAAGAATTGACATTCCCGAACAATCAATCAGCAAAATTGCCGTCGGTCAAGGAATTTCCGCGCAGGTTTCGGCTTATCCCGACCGCAATTTTGCGGGAACGATTGTCAGAATTTTGCCGAGTTTGAATACGACTTCGCGAACTCTGACGGTTGAAGCGGAAATTGAAAACGTCGGCGGATTGCTCAAACCCGGACAGTTTGCAACTGTCCGTATTACACAATCTAAACCGGAAGCGGCAGTAATGGTTCCGACTTCGGCAGTCCGAACGGAAGGCGAGGTCAATAAAGTTTTTGTCGTCAAAGACGGCGTGGCAAATGAGCGGCTCGTTCAGCTCGGTTTTCTCGAAAACGATTTGATCGAGGTCAAACAAGGCGTTCAGGAAAACGAAACGGTGGCAACGAGCAATCTAGACAAATTGGGCGACGGCGTGATTGTCCGTCAATGATTTAGTTTCAAGTTCCGGGTTTCAGGTTCCAAATTTAAATACGCGGAAACCTGAAACCCGGAACTTGAAAACCGGAACT
>JBDTZT010000011.1:0-16030 GCA_040005005.1 Actinomycetota bacterium | reverse complement strand
ATGCGTCCGTCCACAGAGAATTGGTTTTGGTCGTGCGAACATACCAGAAGACAAGTGCGGTGGTTATAAAATAAAAAATCAAAAAGACCGCTAAACCGACTTCCGAAGTTAGATTTGTCCACTTGTAGCTCACAAACAAAGCCGCGCTCAAAAGGATTAAAAAAATCGAATAGGCGATACCGACCCAACTTCTCGAATTGGACGTGTCGCCGGCGAAATCATTCTGACCGTTTCTATTTTCCATTCAAATACCCCTTTAATTATTCGTAACGAATACGCGGATCCAAAAATCCGTAAGAAATATCAACAATCAAGTTGAAAATCATAATTATAATCGAAAGAAACGCGACGATTCCCAAAGTCAGCGGCTCGTCGCGGTTCAGGATTGATTGGATAAACATATTGCCCAAACCCGGAATTGCAAAAACTTTTTCGACGACGACCGTGCCGGCCAGAAGTGCCGCGAGTGCCGGTCCGGTAAAGGAAACGACGGGAATAATTCCGCCGCGAAGCCCGTGTCTCAGCAAAACGGTTGTTTCATTCAAACCTTTCGCCCGCGCCGTACGGATATAATCGGAGCGCATCACTTCGAGCATTCCGGCGCGCGTCAGCCGCGCAATATACGCCGTGTAAATCGCCGCCAGCGTAATGACCGGCAAAATCAAAGCCGAAATTCCGCCCCACCGCGCCGGCGGCAGCCAGCCGAGCCACAATGCAAAAACGAGAACCAAAATCGGACCCAAAACAAAATTCGGCACGGAAAGCCCGAGCATTGCAAAGGTCATCGAACCGTAATCAAACACCGAATTCTGCTTGAGCGCGGCAATGATTCCGGCTGTCAATCCAATGGCTAACGCCAAAAAATAGGCCAAAATTCCCATCGTTGCGGAATACGGCAAATGGTCTTCGATAATTTGATTGACAGATCTGTCGGGATATTTGAGCGAATCGCCGAAATCGAAACATTTGAAACTAATTCCCGCCACCGAAAACTGCAAACCGCTCGCCGATTCTTCATCGGCGGATTTGGCGCGGCAAGTGATATTTCCCAACATCAACAGATATTGCTTATACCACGGTTCGTTTAACCCGTATTTTTTCTTGATGTTTTCCTCAATCGCGGGCGGCAATTTCTTTTCCTGTGAATAAAAAGTGCCGGGTGCCACTCGGATTAATCCCCACGTCAAGGTCACGACCAGCAATGCCATAAATGGAATAATTATTAATCGGCGAATGATGAAACTTAACATTTTTTCCTCTCAATTTAGGATTTTCCGTTTTGACTACCGAAAAACTTTTCCGCCATAAAAATTACAGCGTTCAGACGTTCGTCTGTTCCTCTAAGTCGCTTGTCTGTTTCGCTTTGTGCATCCCGAAGCTCTTTTATATCCGTGGTCAGTTCGGCAATCTGTTTTCCATAACCCGTTTTTCGGCTTCTTTTTGTGTTTCTTGAATTTGCGTATTTGTTTGCTGAACCTGTTGCAAATCAGTGTAAAACTGCGCTTGATTGTTCAAGATAAACTCGATTGTTTTATCCAACCGTTCGTTATCCATACCTTTTATTCAACCTTCGCTGTTTTTGTTTTTTCTTCCGGTTTTTCGGTTGTTTTGGTTTTTTGCATCGCATCCTGCGTCGCCATCAGTTGTTTGAGCTGATTTTCAACCTGCGGGTCTTCAACCTTCATAATGTTGTCCATACTGACATTCCATTTGTTTTGGTCGGGTTCGATATAAACGAATTTCCACGGATGAAGCGTTCCCGGATTCGGATACATTCCTTTGATGTAAGGCTTTTTCACCCAGCTGGTGCCGGAAGTTCCGAGCGGGATCACGATTTGCTGCTGCATGACATAAAATTCGGCTTTCGCCAACATTTCAAAGCGTTTCATCTCATCGGTTTCCTGATTTGCAGCGTCGAGCATTTTGTCGTATTTCGGGTCATACCAGCCGGTCGCGCCGTCGTTTTGCGGCGAATAAAAAAGGTTCAGAAACGTGAACGGATCCATATAATCGCCAACCCAACCGTTTCGCACCGCACCTTGATATTCAACGGCGGAACGATACGGCAGAAAGGTTTTGAACTCCATATTTTTGAGCGGAAATGTAATGCCCAGATTCTGTTTCCATTGCGCCTGCACGAATTCGGCAACTTTTTGGTTTGATTCCGCCGTGTTGTAGGTCAAATTAACTTTGTCTATCGGAAAGGTCGGGCAAGCGTAGCCGCCTTCGCTTGGCTGCACCGGAAACCCGGCTTCGGTCATTAGTTTTCTGGCTTTTTCGGCGTCAAATTTTCGCGCCTGCCATTCTTCGAGCGAGCTGCCCTGTTTTTTCAGTTCCTCGGTATAAACTTTCCGCCGCGCTTCTTCATATTTCGGAAAAATTCCTTCGGGCGTAAAATCAACCAGCGGTTTGAGTGTCTTGCGGAATTTGGCGAGCGCGTCGCGGTCAATCGCTAAAGACAGTGCCTGCCGGACTTTAAGATTATCCATCGGCGGTTTTTTAACGCTTAAACTGTAAAAGTCAACGGCGGCTTCCGGGTGCAACGAATATTCGTCCTTAAATTCTCGGACCGTTTCGATCCAGGGCGCGGGAACCGTGTGATTATAGGTCGCATCAATGCGTCCTGCTTTAAATAGATTCAGCATCGTCGTCTGTTCATCAAGCGGATAAAACTCAATGCCGTCGAGATGCACATTCGCTGCGTCCCAGTAATTCGGATCTCTCGTAACAGTCAGTTCATCATAAGGTTTGTGAGTGACCACCTTAAACGCGCCGCTCGTGACGATATTGACAGGTTTGACCCAATCTTTGCCGAATTTTTCGATGGTCGCCTGATGCACGACGCGAAAAAATTGATGCGCGAGCAGTCCTAAGAAAAACGGCGCGGGTTGATAAAGTTTAAGACGGAGCGTGTAATCATCGACGGCTTCAATACCGATGTCTTCCGCTTTAACGGGAACAAGCTGTCTTCCTTCGAGCGCGGCTTTCAGTTTCGCGTCTTTTTCCGTCAGTTTAGTGCGTGACTTTTCGTCGCTCGGCACGGTCAGACGTTCGGGCGAATCAAGAAAGCGGTGAAACTCCGTATCCGTGCCGACCGTATCGTGTTTCGTTTTAATCGGCGTTTCGCCGTCCTTTTTCTCTTCCAGGTCGCTTTTCAGCAAAAAAGTTCCGCTCATATCCATTACAAATGAACGAGCGGCGTTATAGCCTTCGGCATATTTAATATAATAAGCCAGATTGGCATTCCGCGAAGCGAGTTCGGGCGAAAGTCCGCGCCGGAATGAATAAACAAAATCTTTCGCGGTTACGGGATCGCCGTTGGAAAATTTCGCGGTTTTGCGGAGGTGGAAAATGTATTCCGTGCCGTCCTCGTTTATCTCCCAGCTTTCGGCAATCGCCGGAATCGGTTCCATTGTTTTCGGATGATATTCGACCAAGCCGTCATAGATTGCCATCATAATCCGCGCTTCGGGTTGTCCGGTGGCAAACTGCGGATCGAGCGATTCCGGCTCAGAACCGGTTGTATAGCGCATAATATTGTCGGTCGGAGCAACTGTTTTCCCGAAATAGCGGTTGTTTGCCGAAGTCGAACAACTGATTAAAAACGAAGATAAAATAACGATTCCCAGAATCGAACGAAAATGAATTAAACGGATTCGTGTCATAATTCGATACTCCTTTGACGTGCACTTTCGATTGTTGAAATGCTCTAAACAGCTTCTGTGGAGAGAACCGGACAAAATTAACTAACTGCCCTAAAGTTACCACGTTATAACTTTTATACGCAAGAAAGTTGGATTGGTTTAGTCTTTAGTTTTTGGTCTTTGGTCTTATAATTTTTGTTCTTCATTAAATAAAGACCAAAAACTAAAGACTAAAAACCTTATAGATTTAGGATTAGCCGTTCGGCTTTTTCGGTTGCCAGTTATTATCAATTTTTACATCTTTAAGCGAGGGCGCATCGAGGGT
Source organism: Actinomycetota bacterium (assembly GCA_040005005.1). Taxonomy (GTDB): domain Bacteria; phylum Acidobacteriota; class Blastocatellia; order Pyrinomonadales; family Pyrinomonadaceae; genus JAFDVJ01. Next base: position 12,061 of record JBDTZT010000011.1, on the reverse strand, counting down.
ATTTATCTCAAATCCTTGAATATACGGCTTGACCAAAGAGTAAGAAGTGGGGAAATAAAGCGGAATCGCCGGAAGCTCGGCGAGCGCATCTTCTTCGGTCAAAATCGGTTGGCTTTCAATTATTTCCGCTGGCCGGTTGGATTCCGTTGGCTTATTTAACGGCGGCGGCTCTTCAGTCTTTTTCGATTCCTTGTTCGAGTTTTCCGGCGTTTTTTCAGCGGTTGGCAGTTTGGTTTGGGCGGTCGTTTGATTAACCGCCGGAATCTCGCTTGGCGGCTGAATTCGCGGCGTAAAAATCGCCATTAAACCTGCCGTTTCGTCCGCCGTCGGAAAAACCACGCCGCGCCGCAAAACATCAAATTCGCCTTTTTGCCGCGCAATTTCGATTTCCGACGATTCTTTGACAATAATGACCGTATCAATGTTCAAAGCCTGTTTCCACATTTTAACGACGGCTTTGGCAATGCGCTGCTGCACTTCGTTGCGGTTAATGACTAACCGAATAACCGGAAAATCTTCGCCGTCCGCAAATCCGGCTGCCGCCAAAAGATTTTTCGCCCGCTCCTTGTCCTGCACGAGTTTTTCGCTGTTTTCTTCATCAAACGGCAGAAAACTAAAAGCGGGTTTGGTTGAATCTTCCATTTCGACTTCGGTGAGACGCTCACGCTCAATCGAAATGGCTAAAGCCTCGCGCACGCGTTGGTCGTCGAATGGTTTTTTATTGCAGTTAATTTCGTAAAAATTGAGTGCGCTGTGCGTTGTTTGCTGAAAATCGTCGTAAGGCGTGAGCAATTTCAAGGCCAGCGGTTCAAAATCCACGTTCGTAATGGCGTCAATTTCACCGTTTCGATACGCCTCCAAAGCCTTTTCCGGGCTTTCCTTCGTAATAAAACTGACTCTTTCGAGTTCGATTTTATCTTTTCCCCAAAAATGTTCGGCGCGGTCGAGCGTTACCCGGTCCGGTCCGATTGAAGAAATGCGAAACGCCCCGTCCGTCACAATCGCGGCATTTAATTTTCCGCTCTCAAAATCTTCGCCGTCGCCGTAAATCGGGCGAAACATCGGATGCGCGACGAGTGCCGGAAAATCTTTGTCGGCGGCGACGAGCGAAACCTTCAGCATCAAATCACTGACCGCTTCCGCGCCGAATTTTACTTCGGGCAGCGTTTTTGGCTTTGTTACTTTTTCAGACTTTGAAGATTCCTGCTTTAATAACGGTTTTTCGCTCGTGATTGCAGGTTTTATTTCGGTCTTTTGCGCGGTATTCGTGTTTGAAGAAGAATTTTTCAGAATCGGCAAACCCGGATTGACGACAGGTTTCGACAAAATATCAACTTCCGTTCCTTGAATAATCGTGGTCGGAACTTCTTTTTGCGGAATTTTCATTCCAACGATATTTTCCAATAGTTTCGGGTGTGAAACCTTGTCGCCCAGCTCCGCGAGACGTTTCCACGAACTGACAAAATCCGCCGCCGTGACGCGTTCGCCGTTTGACCATTTCGCGTCTTTCCGCAGATAAAATGTCCATGTTTTAAAATCTTCCGAAGCCGTCCATTTTTCCGCAACGGACGGAATCGCTTCAAGAGTTTTTGAATTCGTGTCGGTTAAACCTTCAAAAATAGCGCGGACAATATCGGTTTCGGGCGGTGCGGCGGCCAATGCCGGATCAAAGGATTTCGGCATTTTGCCATTGCTCCAGCGAAATTCCTTTTTCTGCGGCGGCACAGTTTGCGAATAAAACGGCTCGGTTTTCGGCTTTTCGAGTTCACTGCACGCAGTCAAAAACAGTAGCAGCAGGCAGACGCAGGTGGCAGTAAGAATCCTGACTGTCAACCGCCAGGTGCTACTGCCTACCATTTTCGTCTGTGGCTTCATAATTTAAGTAAAAAGTTTTAATTGCTCGAAAACTCCAATCGTCTGTAATCGCGTATTTTCAAAACCTTCCGAAGTATCAATCAAAAAATCCGCGTAACGCTTTTTTTCCGTCTGCGGCATCTGTGCCCTGATACGTTTTAAAGCTTCCGCTTCACTCAGATTATTGCGGAGCATTAAACGTTGCAGTTGGATCGCCGGTTCACACCAGACCACAATTAACTTCGTAAATCTTTGGTAACCTCCCGATTCTATCATCAAAGCCGCGTCAATGACAGCGATGCCGCGCGGGTTTTCGCTTTCACGCGCCGCCAGCCAAACATTTTGCACCTCAAAAACCAACGGATGCACGATAGAATTTAAAAGCTGCCGTTTCACTTCCGATGCAAAAACGATCGCGCCCATTTTCACGCGGTCAAGTTCACCGTTCTCCAGCAAAATGTCTTCACCAAACTTATCGGCAATTAATGCCAAACCTTTAGAACCCGGCGCGACAACTTCCCGCGCCGTTTGGTCGGAATCCAAAACAAACGCGCCCAATTCGCGCAAACAAGCGCAAACATAAGATTTACCAACGGCAATTGAACCGGTTAAGCCAACTTTGAGCATTTTTAATTTTGGATTTGTAATTTTATGATTAGATTTTTTCGCCGCGAAAGACTATAAGCAATTCAGCCAGCTCAATAAACCATTTTCAATTCTTGCGCTTGCGCGGTGAGTTTGGCTAAAACCTTCAGGCGTTTTTCGTCAATCCGCGCTTTGTAATCTTCCAAATCCGACAAGCAACACGCGCCGATGTTTGCCGACTTTGCGATGCGGAATCTCGCCATTTTCCAAAATTTTAATCAAAAACGGACGCGACACGCGCAGAAATTCAGCGGCTTTTTGCGTCGTCACTTCGTCATTTAACGGTTTGACGGAAACCTCGCGTCCTTCGGAAATATAGGTCAAAGCCTCGATTAAAACACGCACCGCAATTTTTGGTAAAACAATTTTCGTACCGTTTTCTTCGTGCAAAACGAGTTCAATTTCGGCATTTTTCGTTTCCAGAATCTTTTTACTGTCTCGCGCCGGTGAAATTTCTTTCTCGTCTAATCTCAACATAAAAGCATTGTGTGAAATAAACGAAATAGACGCAACTTGGATAGAGAGATTTGTCAGGCAATCATTTAATTAATCCGCCAACTCGTTTTCTTGGCAAATTCGCTGACGATAAAAACACAATTTCCAAATTTATTAGCTTCGATAACCGAAATAACATTTGGCAAACTGCGCAAACCCTGTCACTTTTGAACTTCTTTTTTTGACGCTTTTGAGGCCAGTTGATTGATTGTCTTCCGGGCAAAATATATTCGCCGGCCTGCTCGCCTCTTTTGCGGATTTCGTTTTACTCTCTCCACGAAGATATTCGTAAAACTTCAGCTTGAAGGAGATTTTAAGTTTTTCTTACCGTCAAAAGTTCAGAGTCTAAATTGACAGGCAAGAAAAAAGACTTGCAACGTCTGCAAGCCTTTTTCTGCTTTTAAGGATCTAAAATGAAATGCACGTATTTGACTATGAACCGCTTTTGGCCGAGTTTGAGGCATTATTTACCGAATCGCGGAAGGCCTTAACCTGGTCATGGGCCGTTTGAACGGCGGTGTATTGAGTCTGAACAACTGATGCGACATTTGCCGGAAGATGTTGTTCCAATGCTTCTTTATAAGTGCTTTTGGCAATGTCTTCGCCGCGTTCGCACTCATTCAAAATTGAGCCTTCGTCCTTTCCGGTAACCGCAGCTTTAATATTAATCCAACCGCGATGAAGGGCGCCCGAGAAACTTCCCGAATTTTCCGGATCGCCGCCGAGTTCCCGCACCAAACCCTGCAATTCGCCCGCAAACTTTGCGCGCTGCTGATCGAGTTCGTAGAAAACAGACTTCAACTGTGAATTTTGAATAGCTTCGGCCGCCTGTTTAAATCCTTGCTGTCCGTCTTTACAGGTTTCAATCAAACCGTTAAGCGTCGAGATAACATCGTCGTTCGACGCTGTTTTAGAATGCTCCGGTTGTGTCGTTCCGTATTCGTTAATCATAAAAAACCTCCTTGATTTGTAAAAAAAAATGATTACGTTTTGTAACGTATAAATAAGCTAAACAATCCGTGTGCCAAAAGTTATTGGCTTGTAAATACAAGGTTTTGATAAACTCACCGAAAGTTATATGGAATGTATCAAAACACTTTTGTATCGAATCATTGCGCCGCTGATTTCCGCCGTTGATGAACGCTTTCGGCAAATACTTCAATGATTTTCTTATTGAAAGCGGGAATGTCGTCGGGTTTGCGGCTCGTCACCAAACCGTTATCGCTGACCACTTCCTCGTCAACCCATTCGGCGCCCGCATTTTCCAGATCCGTTCGAAGCGATGCCCACGATGTCACTGTTTTGTCTTTGACAACATCGGCTTCGATCAATGTCCAGGGGGCGTGGCAGATTGCGCCGACCGGTTTGCCCGCATCGAAGAACGCTTTAATAAAACTGACCGCTTTTTCGTCCATCCGCAACTTGTCCGGATTCATCACGCCGCCCGGCAATTGCAAGGCGTCAAAATCATCGGCGTTTGCTTCCGCGACCGTTAAATCAACCTCAATGCTCGCGCCCCAATTCGTCTCATTCCAACCCTTTATCTCGCCCGCTTTGAGCGAAACAATCGAAACGAGCGCGCCGGCTTCTTCCAAAGCCTTTTTCGGTTCAAAAAGCTCGCTTTGTTCAAAACCGTCCGTTGCGAGAATCGCCACCTTGACACCATCTAATTTATAACTCATAAAACCTCCGTGAATTTAAACAACCCAAACGAAATGTGTTTTATATCAATTCGCTTAGCCGTTTGAATAGAATTGAAAACAAGTTGTATGCCATAATATTTAATCGCTCAAAATATGCTCAAATTTTATTGAAATACTGTAATGATTAAATCTATTTAGCAGTAAGCACAAATCTTGCTGAACTCACTTGGAACTTTGAAATTCTAAAGTAAGAGTTTTTTGTAAATGAATGGATAACGTCGAACCGATAAAAGAAACTCCCAACAACCTGACCGAAAGACTCGCCGACGAAAGTGGATTGGCGGTTATTATCGTGGACGAAATCGGGTCGGTTTCCGAAGCCAACAACAACTCAATCTGTGAAGTTTTATATTCATCTGAAGAATTTGCGCCCCGGTGCGCCGAGTTTTGCGGTCGCGCCTTCCAAATGGCAAACGAAGCCGGAAAAACGGTGCCATATCAATGCCACGCGGGACTTGATTGTTTGGCAGTGCCTTTGAAAAGCGAAAAACCGCTCATCGCCATTGTTGGCCGAACCTTTACGAAAGCCGAAAATTATCGCCGGGCAACCGAACGTGTCATTTCAGGCGATTGGAGCCAATTTTCGCCAACGCAAATCTTTGAAAATGTTCTTTTAAGCGGTTCGTCGAAAAGTCTGGGAGCGGTTGCCAAACACCTTGAAAATTTAAGCGACGATGAAAAAGCGTCCGTTTCAGGCAAATTTGTCAAAGAAGAAATGGCAAGCCGGCCACAATCAATTACGGACAACAAACAAAAAGCGGAAGTAAAATCTCCGGCCGCTGAAATCACCAAACTGATCGAGAAATTTCATTGGCAAACGACACAAACGGGCGGCGATTATGAGAAAGCGGCGAAAAAAACGAGCGATGAAACCGAAGAAATCACTGCGTGGCGTTCGCTTTTCGGTTCGCTCTTTAGTCTCACTTATCACAAAGCGTGTCTTTCGGTGATGGAGTTTTTATCGCAACGCTATGCGCTTGATTCGATGGCTTGGCTCGAACGCAAAGAAAATCAATTTGAAAGCATTTTTGCAACCGGTTCGCTGAAAGATCAACAATTTAAGATCAGTATTCCGGCCGACGATAAACTTCTTTTCGACGCGCTCGAAAACGAACGTTCGCTCGAATTGCGCGAACGCGCCAAAGAAGGCGAAAATACCAAACCGCAGACGATTTCGCTCTTTCCGGTTTCGGTCGGCGGGGAAGTTCAAAGCGCATTGGTGGTGGCTGATGAAATCGCGGAAGAAACGATGAAACGGCATATTTCGAGATTTTGCAAGACGGTTGCGTCGGAACTCGAAATTTTGCGGCTTCGTGAGGAAGTCAAACGCCGCAGTTGGCTGGCAAACGCTGTCGAAAAATTTAATTCGAGCCTAAAAAATATTGATACCGAAGATTTTTGGTCGAATCTGACGCGGGTTTCCGCCGAATTGATGCGCGCCGAGCGCGGTTCGCTACTCATATTTGACGAAAAAAGCGATTTATTGACCGTCAAAGCCGCTGTTGGCGTCACCGCCGACCGCATCAAAAACGAAAGTAAAAGAATCGGCGACCGCGTGGCGCGGCTTGTTTTGCAAAACGGTAAACCTATTGTTGTGGGTGATGTCAGCAAAATCGGTCTGCCCGCCGCACCGCTCGATTGGAAGTATAAAACAAACTCTTTTATCAGCTATCCGTTCAGCATCGGCGAGCGCCGGGTCGGCGTTTTGAACGTTACGGACAAAGCGGACGGCTTGGCTTACAGCGAATTTGATTTGGAACTTTTAAACGCCATTGCACCGCAAGTTGCCGTGCTGATTGACCGCGCCAATTTGAAAAATATCGCGGGCGAATTTGAACAGCTTTCCTTAACCGACTCTTTGACCGGATTGCTCAATCGCCGCTATTTGGAAGAACGCCTCGCCGAAGAAATCAAACGCTCGAACCGTTACGGTTATCCGATGAGCTTTATGATGATTGACGTTGATAATTTCAAATCCTTCAACGACGACTTCGGACACACTGAAGGCGATAAGGCGCTGACAATCGTCGGGCGATGTTTGCGCGAAACTTTGCGAAGCGCAGATGTTCCGGCGCGTTACGGCGGCGAAGAATTTTCGATTCTGCTTCCGCAGACGACTTCTACCGAAGCCGCAACTATTGCCGAACGTCTCAGAGAAAACGTCGAATCAACCGAATTTCCGAATCGCCAGATTACCGTCAGCATCGGTATTGCCAGTTGTTGCCTGGAATTAAATTCGGCGCACGAACTGATTGTCGCCGCCGACAACGCGCTTTACGAAGCCAAGCGCAGAGGCAAAAATACCGTGCAGATTTACGGCAATTTCAAAGAGGATTCCGGCGAAAAAAAAAAGTAACAAGGGCAGAAATTGCTTCTGCCCAAACAAAATAACCAAAGTTTTTGTGAATCGTAAATTGAAAATCGTCAATCGAAAATGAATCTTCGAGAAACGATTTTCAATTTACGATTGACGATTGACGAGACAAAAAAATGAATTTACAGCGCGAAAAAATTTTAGCAAATCTGGCCGCCGCCGATTTTATCGGCCGCAGCCGCGAAACAGACACGCTTTTGCGTCACGCGAAAGGCGACGGTCAAGGAAACGGACTGCTGGTTTTATCCGCGCCGTGTTCAGGCGTTTCCGAGCTTTTGCGTCAGATTTACGACCAACTTTTTTATGAGCAGGGCGAGATTATTCCCGTTTATTTCGCGCTCCGAAAATCCGATAAAACCGCACGCCAATCGGCAACCCGCTTTCTGCAGCATTTTCTTCAGCAAATTGTCGCGTTTCGCCGTCATGACCGCAAAATTCTGGATATTTCGGGCGATATTTGCGAACTCGCCGAACTCGCTTTGCCGAGCGATGGTTATTGGATTGACCGCCTGATTGAAACTTGCCGGACCGAAAGCAAACTCAATGACGAACTCGCTTTTATCAAAAATTGTTTGAGTGCGCCGCTTCGCGCGCTGGCAAACGGTGTCCGGGTTTTCGTGATGATTGACGATTTGCACGAAGCCGATTATTTCACGGGCGAGATTGATTTTGCCCGCGAACTGAGCGAAATGTTTTCGCGTTCGGAGATGCCGTTTGTCTTTGGCGGACGACGCCGGTTTTTAGCGGGCGGCAGTGCGAATAATTTTGAAACTCTGCAAATTAAACCGCTTTCGTTCAATGATTGCGGCTTGCTTATTGAAAATCTAGCGGCCAAATACGGCGTGAAAATCAATGAACAAACACGCGATTTGCTGGCCATTCAGTTTGATGGAAATTCCTTATTCATTAAATTTCTGTTTCAATCGGCGAGTGAAAAAGATTTCGCGCTCGATAGTTTTCAAAAGGTTGAAAAAATTTACGCCGACGAAATTTTCGGCGGCAAAATCAGCAAGTTTTATGATGCGGTTTTTGAAGAAATCGTCTTGCGAACCGAAACGCAGAAGAATATTTTGAGTCTTCTGTTTGATTCTCAGAGCGTCGAGCGCGATAAAACACATATCGAAACGTGGCAGTCGCGGACGAACTTAAACGAGCCGGAATTTTCGCGTGTGATTCGGCTTTTGAATACGAACGAAATTTTTCGACTGACTTCAAATCTGGTCGAAACGATGAACGAAAACTTGATTTTGAGCGATTATATCGCGGCGCGTTTCCGGCTTGAAATTATTTTTCAAAACCGCGCTTTGACCGTCGGCGAAACGCTTTCGGAGTTTTTGAAACGGGCACCGCGCCTGATGGCGGATTTTTACCGGCGCAATTCGGCAATCGGTTTGCGCGAACTTCTCGGTGTTTTCGATTGTCAGGAAATTCCCCGCAGTTTGATTGATTATCCGCTCTTCAAAAATGAATTAAAAGGCGCACCGCCCGCCGAGATTTTGAAGACACTCAAAAACGAAACGGAAAAAGTAGTTCTGCCGCAGATTATTTACACTGCGCACACGGTTTCGTTTTACGCGCAATTCGCGCAGGTCGTCGAAAAGGAACGCTCGGCGGTCGCGCTCGGTTTTATCGAATCGAAATACACGGACGACGACGAAACGGTCTGGATTGCCGCTGAAATTGATTCAAAACTCGAAGCGAAAAAAGAACTTGTCGAATTCTGGTGCGATAGATTGGAAATGGTCGCGCTGCTGTGTAATTTTCTCAATTATAAAATCTGGCTCGTTGCTCCCGAAGGTTTTTCGCCCGCCGCAATTGAGGTTTTGCAAAGGCGCAACGCCTTTGGCTCAAGCAAAAAACAGGTCGAATTACTCGTCGAATTTCTCGGCGCGAAAGACGCATTGGGCGAAAAAATCAAGGCCAACGAATATGAAATGGTCGTGCCGATGGGCGAAGATACGGAACTGATCGCCGCGCAAACCGTCGAAGAAATCGCCAAACGCCATCATTTTGCGCCGCGGGCAATCAATCAAATCAAAACCGCGCTCGTCGAAGCCTGTATTAATGCGACCGAACACAGCATGAGTCCTGACCGCAAGATTTATCAGAAATTTACGGTCGAAGACGACAAAATCACTATCACGATCTCAAATCGCGGATTGCGCCTTGCGGACAAAAAAGCGACGGAAACGACGCCCGACGAAGGTCGCCGCGGCTGGGGCTTGAGACTTATGAAAACCCTCATGGACGAAGTGAAATTTGAGCAAACCGACGACGGAACACGCATTTCGATGACCAAATATTTGACCAAATAATTAAAAAAATTCATCACCCAAACTCTTTCGGTTTTTAGACAGATTTTCCGCCGCGCTCCTGATTTCGATTACCCGAAATTGCCGTCAGCGCGATTAAATAGCAGACGGCGGCAATCATTAAAACTACTTTAAACCCGAAAGCCATTCCCAAAATCAGCGCGGCGACCGTGCCGATGACGGTGAAAAATCCGTTGACGCCCCACGCCCACGGCACGAGCGATTTCGCTTCTCCGGCGACGATTCGCAAACCGCCCGGAAAGGGCATTCCGAGCAAAACGCCGAGCGGCGCGAGAATCAAAACAGATAGAACGACGCGCCAGAACAATGACCATCCGAGCGCGGCGTTAAAAATTAGCGGTGTGAGAAAAGCTGTCAATGCGAGCGCGAGCAAAATTAAAGGCACGATGAAGCGCAGATTTTTCCGTGGCGAAGCGCTGAATTTTTCCGAGAGCAACGCGCCCGCGCCCGTGAAAATCAGAAGCGCGGCAAGTACGACCGCAAACGTATAAACCGGCTGCCCGAGAAAGAGCGTGAATTTTTGCAGCAGTGCGATTTCAATCATCATAAAACCCAAACCCAAACCGGCGAAATAAAGCAAAAAACGCCAGCGATTCGGCGCGTTCAGATTTGTGCGCGAAAAGCGATAAAGCGGAAATAAAATCAAAACGGAGGCGATCAGGATTGATTGAACAAGCAAAATTATCAAGGTGATTTCCGCCACCGGACGGTCTTCGAGCGCAAGCCGCGCCTGCCGGTTTTGCGTGAAAATGTCCTGGAACATCGCCCAATTTATATCCGAAAATTTGGTGTGCTGATTAAAAAACGGGCGGTCGTCGGTCGCAGGCGCAATTTGCGCGGATTGTGAATTGTAGGCGGCATTTAAATCGAGCGCGGTCAGGAGTTGATAATAAATACTTTCGGCGTGCGGCTGATCCGGCGCATAAAGAATTTCGGTTGCTGCGGCGTCGGACGTCGGCGGTGGTTGTCCGATTCCTAAAATATCATTTATCGCGGCGATCTCCGGGGAAGTGAAAGGCGACTTTTTCATCAGAAAACCGGCGGAAAACGACAGCCGGTTTCCCGCGCCGACCTGTAATTGCTGCCGTGCGGGCGGATCGCGGTAGGCGTAAAAATACGAAGTAAAGTCATTGATGCCGCGCGCCGCGAGAACTTCGCGTCCGGTCGCAAAAAGACGCGGAATTTGCGCTTCCGGGCGGGTGAAATACAAAACGCCGTCGGGACTGAGATGGTCGAGATAATCTTCGAACGCTTCTTTCGTCAACACGTAATTTTCCGCCAAGCTCAACGCGCCCGAAGCAACCGCCGCGTTGCTGATGGTGTGAACCGAGATTATCGCGTCGTATTTTTCGGTTGAACGGCGGACGAAACTTCTGCCTTCTTCCGTTACCACTTCGACTTCCGGCTGCCCATACAAATCGCCCCAATAATTACGCATTTGATTGGAAATTACGTCGTTGATAATCGGATTAATTTCGACCGCCGTAATGCGTGCCGCGCCGTAATGAAGTGCGTCGAGAACCTGATCGCCGCCGCCCGCGCCGATGATCAGAATTTTCGGTCGCTGTTTGCCGACGTAGGCGATGTTTGAAATGAAATCGTGTTTTCCTTCGAGCAGCGGCAAAACTTCGCGGACGTTCGGCTGTAAATTCACCATTCCCGTTCCGGCCGTTCCGGCATCGAAAACAAAACGGCGACCGCCGCGTCCCGCGTTGGCATCGCTTGGCGGATTGTCGTAAACATCTATTTTGGAAAATGTGTTCCACGCCGTATAAATCGGCGCCGACGGCGGACGCAGTTTGTTCGGCGTGACCGAAATCGGCAAAAGCCGGTCGGCAAAAAAGGCGAGCGCGCCGAATAACACCGCGATTATCGCAACCGCAAATTTCAATTTGGGCGTTTGACGAATACCGAAAACAAACGCCGCCAGAAGTCCGAGAACCGCCGCCACGACAACCGAACCCGAACCGCCGAAAGCGGGCATCACGATTGCCAGAGCCGCACAGCCGATTCCCGCGCCGAACAAATCGAAGGCGTAAAGCGCATTAATTTTGCTTCCGCCGCGGGTGAACAGCATCGCCAATGCCAAACCCGAACAGAAAAACGGTGCGGAAATCAAAACGTAATAAAGCGGCATAAACACAAACTGCCGCCAATCGGAAAACAAACTGAACGGATCAAACGGAATGCGCTGCATCAGCCAAAAACAAACAACCGTCGAGATGCCGAACAGCATCGCCAAAACTGCCAACGCTTTTTCGAGCGCCACGCTTTCCCGCAAATTTCGCCAAACCGCCAACACCACGCCCGACGTTCCGAATCCCAAAAGCGCGGTCGAAATCACCAAAAAACCGAAGTGATACCAAAGTGCGACCGACAACACGCGCGTCAAAGATAATTCAAGCAGAAGCGTCGCCAGCGAAAGTAGAAAAATCCCCGCGAAATGCCGCCAATTTATGTTTTGTAAATTATTTTCAATTTCCATTACTGTCTCTCATCAGAAAAATTCAATTCATCGGTTTCTTAAATTTGATAACAAAATTCTTCTTTGCGCCTTAGCGGCTTGGCGGGAGATGTATTTTGAATATCCACAAGAAATAAGACAATAGTTCCCGCAAAGCCGCAAAGATGCAAAGAAAAGACTGTAAGAAAACTTA